>JBEQLC010000248.1:0-3006 GCA_040326175.1 Desulfobacteria bacterium
GAGGTAGAGCGCGGGCAGGTGGTTGCTATACCTGGAACGATTACGCCTCACACGAAGTTTAGCGCAGAGGTCTATATATTGGCCAAGGAGGAGGGCGGTCGTCACACTCCGTTTTTCAATGGGTACCGGCCTCAGTTTTACTTCAGGACAACGGATGTCACCGGTGTGGTGACGCTTCCGGAAGGCACCGAGATGGTGATGCCCGGCGATAGTGTGACGATTTCCGGTGAGCTGATCACGCCCATTGCCATGGAAAAAGAGCTCAGATTTGCCATACGTGAGGGCGGTCGCACCGTAGGTGCCGGCGTCATCAGCGACATCGTGGAATAGGGAGGCGTGTTGTGAGACTCATTGTTACATTGGCTTGTAGCGAGTGCAAACGCCGCAATTATACGACAACCAAGAACAAGCGAAGTACTCCGGACAAGCTGGCGTTCAAGAAATATTGCAGATTCTGTCGGACACATACTTTGCACAAGGAGACGAAGTAATCGGTTGTGGCGTTGAGTTGTGAAGCCTCCCCGGTAAGGAAAACGGACATTTTTGTGTAGCTCCCCTCGTTTTTGCAGGCCAGTAGCTCTAACGGTTAGAGCACCGGACTCCAAATCCGGGTGATGGGGGTTCGAATCCCTCCTGGCCTGCCAATGAACATTTGTTAAGTGCCTAAAATGAACTATAGTGCATCTAAGGTGCTAAAGTTATAAGAACAAAAGAAATTATCACAAGAAGTCTCCTCTGGCTTTTAACTTTAGCTCACTTTAGGCATTTTAGCTCACTTTAAGTACTTGTGGACAACACCTATGGCACGTCTAAAACGAAAAAGACCGGTATCAACAAAAAGGAAGAAACAAAAGGGCGGCGCCAAGCCGGACAACCGGGAATTAGCCTTAAAGCAGGAAGAGTCCGCAACGCCTGCTGTCCAGAAATCGCCCGTGCAGAACCGGCGGACTTCTCATAGAAGTGAAGTTCCCAAGGCGATCAAACCGTCGGGGCGTTCTTTGCAGCCGGCCTTTCTGGCAAAGACGACGCAGTTTCTCCGTGAGGTTAAGATAGAACTCAAGAAGGTAACCTGGCCCTCCAGAAAAGAGACCTTGGCGTCCACGGCGGTAGTGATCATCATTGTGATCATTATCTCAGCGTTTCTTGGTCTTGTGGATCTGGGGCTGTCGAACCTGATTCGCTTTGTGCTGAAGTAGGAGAGAATCGACCGTGGCTTTAAAGTGGTATGTGGTACATACTTATTCGGGATACGAAAGCAAGGTTAAGGTTGCCTTGGAAGAGAGGATCGTCTCGTCCGGGCAGACCGACAAATTTGGCGAGATCTTAATACCCACTGAACAAGTGGTCGAATTGGTCAGGGGCAAGAGGAAGACGTCAGCAAGAAAATTCTACCCCGGTTATATCTTGGTTCAGATGGAGTTGACCGATGAGGCTTGGCATGTGGTGCAGGAGACCCCGAGGGTGACAGGCTTCCTGGGTGGTAGGGATTCGCCCGCCTCTCTCACCGATGAGGAAGCAGAAAAGATTATAGGCCAGGTCGAGGAAGGAAAGCTAAAACCGCAGCCAAAGTTCTTCTTTGAACCTGGGGATGAGATCCGAGTGATCGATGGGCCTTTTACGAACTTCATCGGCACTGTGGAAGACGTAAAACCAGATAAGGGAAAAATCCGCGTCCTGGTAAGCATCTTTGGGCGGGCGACACCTGTGGAACTCGAATTCGTTCAAGTGTCCAAGGTATAACGGAACTGGAGTATTGGAGTACTGGAGTGATGGAGTGGTGGGTTTAGAGGAATTAAAAAATAGTTTTTTCCGCTTTTGCCATTCAGTGCTCCAGTACTCCAACACTCCATTACTCCAGTATTCCAATTGTGAGCGGAGCGAACTAAGTTTGGGCTTTCGGACAATTGCGGAACACTAAGAGGAGTTAGTATTATGGCTAAGAAGATTATGGGCTTGATTAAACTTCAGGTTCCGGCAGGGCAAGCCAATCCGTCACCGCCTATCGGTCCTGCCCTGGGCCAGCAAGGCGTCAATATTATGGAGTTTTGCAAGGCCTTTAATGCCAAAACAGCTGGCCAGGACGGGATGATAATACCTGTGGTCATAACGGTCTATCAGGATCGATCTTTCTCTTTTGTCACCAAGACTCCCCCTGCCGCGGTTCTGCTTAAGAAGGCAGCCAAGATTGCCAAGGGTTCTGGTAGCTCTAAGATCGAGAAGGTTGGGAAGGTGACACGAGCACAGATTGAGGAAATTGCCAAAATGAAGATGGTCGACCTGAATGCCTATGACTTAGAGGGGGCCTGCAAAATAATAGAAGGAACTGCTCGAAACATGGGTATTGAAGTAGTTTTGTCATAAAGGGACTTATAGAAGGAGCCGCGAGGAGATGACAAAGAGAGGGAAAAAATACACGGCAGCCAGTGAAAAGATAGATCCCAATAAAAGATACGATTTCCCAGAGGCCTTGAGGTTGGCCGTGGACACGTCCTATAGAAAATTCGATGAGACTGTCGATGTCGCTGTGCGCTTGGGTGTCGATCCGCGGCATGCCGATCAGATGGTTCGAGGCTCGGTGGTTCTGCCGAATGGCACAGGCAAAGATGTAAAGGTGCTGGTCTTTGCAAAGGGGGAAAAAGAGACAGAAGCTCAAGAGGCTGGAGCAGATTTTGTCGGAAATGATGATCTTCTCGAAAAGATCAAGGGTGGTTGGTTCGGGTTTGACAAAGCTGTTGCGACGCCGGATGTGATGGGTGCCGTTGGGCGTATCGGCAAGATCCTGGGGCCCAGGGGACTGATGCCGAATGCAAAAAGTGGAACGGTTACCTTTGATGTAGCCCGGGCTGTCAAGGAGTTGAAGGCAGGCAAAATCGATTTCAGAGTGGAGCGTGCGGGAATAGTCCATGCGACCATGGGGAAAGTCTCCTTTGGCGCGGACAGGCTTATGGAAAACCTTACGTCGTTTTTCGACACTATCGTCCGCCTGAAACCGGCAAGCAGCAAAGG
>JBEQLC010000249.1:0-3005 GCA_040326175.1 Desulfobacteria bacterium
GCGAAACCTTCTCAGCCAAGGTCACGGTGGCCCTGCGAATCACTTCGAGCACGCCGAGTTGGATATTTTCCACATTGTCGGTAAATCGAAGAATGTCATTACGCCGCCAGCCCCAGAACCGCTTATTCAGCTCATAGTCCATAACGGAAATGGTCGCCTCTACAAAGGTAACCCCCGTAGTCTTCGGCTCGTGTGGTGTTGCAGCCCCTGGAGTCGCATGGGGTACATCATGAGTAGTCTCCGGAACCGTGTGAGGAGTCTCATGAGCATCCTCGTGTACTGAGGGCACAACCGCAGGATGTGCTGGGGCCTCGGCCTCTTCAGCCTCATGCATTAGCTCACCCTCTTCAACCTGCACAACATGCGATCGCTCCCCTTTCTTGAACATGCTCATTAAGGCCCAAAATCCCCACAGCACGACCAAAGCAAGGAGAATCCCTCCAGCGACTCTTACGGTAAGAAACTGTTTATAAGTCATGTTAGCCCTCTCGCAGTCTCCGGGTATCCCCGACCCTAATGGTGACCTTTGTGGCATCAAAGAATTCAATCAGCGGAATTGTATACTTACGTGACACCCCTGTCATCCCCTTGAACTGCGGTGTGTCAATCTCGCCGTTAGCTTTCAAATAGGATACCAGCCCGTTTCTCAGATCGTCTATAACACGGCTATGAAAATAGAGGTCTTCCTTGACCTTGACGAGGGTTCCCTCCTCCCGCATGTGCATCAAGATCTCCTTTGTATGGGCCGCATTCTGTCCCAGAGATGCCACTAGATCTTTGAAATACGGAGGTTGAAGACCACTCTGCAGATAAGCCTGTTCAATCCTGTGTCTGATATCCTTCTGATCGGCCTCTAACGCTACCCTATGCTCGGAAAGGCGAATTATTTCTTTCTCTTGTATTACCGTGTTGCTCTTGGTCAGATCTTGAACCAAGAGACTGAACAGCTTGCTGCTCAGCCAAGGGGACAGCGTGGGCATTAGCCTCTGTTTGGACATTCCCGCTTTCAGCGGGTGATCTTTGTGATAGATTTCAAGGGCCTTTAGGGCTTTCTGACGAAGTTCATCAAAAACAGATCCGTGAACGAACGTACGATTATCCCGGTCCAACTGAATGATCGCCCTTTGGGAAAGGAGGTCCTGAATGTGTTCCTTGAGGTTCTTTTCTGACAGGTTAGTCATAAGCCGCAATTCAGAAAAAGGAAGGCCTGCAATGCCGGATTTTTGTACATGGTAAGTAATTATTTCTCTGGGGGGGCTTTCAGCAAGACTTCTAAGCTCAGTCACGAGCGATTCTTTGAATCGTTTGTGCTTTCCGGGGATCGGGTTTAGAATGTGACCGCCCCCTATAGTCCTGACAGGTGAATAGCTTCTGATCACAAACGGATCGTCCTTAACGACGGTCAAAGGAGAATCGAGCCGGAACTGGGCAACAGTTGTTTCACCCGGAGACAGTTCATCGCGGTCCAAAAGTACTGCGTAACCCAGAATCTCACTTGTGCCTGTATGGAATCGAACCTTGGTACGGTTCTTGAGGGCCTTTCCATTGGAGGCAAGGTACACTAGAAGACCGTCCACCATATAGCTGGGTTTCAGAGTATTCACGCCACCCACGACATCCCCTCTGGCTATGGCGGCCCTTTCAATACCCTGAAAGTTTATGGCGGTCCTCATGCTTGCGGTAGCCTGGTTCGCTTTCTGCCCGTGGACCTGGATCCCTCGAACCTTTGACTGGATACCTTCAGGGTAAATCATAACCGTCTCCCCTACCTGGACCTTCCCTGATAACAGGCTCCCGGTAATGACCGTACCAAAACCCTTCATAGTAAAGACGCGATCTACGGGAATACGGAATAACCCGCTGGAGGTGCGTTCGGGAACCACTTCGCACAAGGTCTCCATGACCTCAAGAAGCTGTGGCAGCCCCTGACCTGTCAAAGCCGAAACAGGGACCACAGGGGCGTCTTCCAGAAAGGTCCCTTTCAGGAACCCCTGGACATCGTCTTTAACCATCTCCAGCCATTCTTCATCCACGGTGTCAGTCTTAGTCAGCACCACAAGGCCATGCGCGACACTTAAGAGGCTGCAAATATCCAGGTGTTCCCTCGTCTGAGGCATGACCCCTTCATCGGCTGCAATAACCAAGGCCACAATGTCTATCCCTGAGGCGCCTGCCACCATGTTCTTGACAAATTTTTCATGCCCCGGAACGTCAACAATACCCAGGCGCTGGCCACTTGGAAGGTCAAGCCAGGCAAAGCCCAATTCTATAGTAATTCCGCGGAGCTTTTCCTCCTTAAGGCGATCGGTGTCTATGCCGGTCAAGGCCTTGATCAGGCTGGTCTTGCCATGGTCGATGTGGCCTGCCGTGCCCAGAATAATCTGTTTCAACGATCAACCCTTCCTCATTATTCTTTATTACGCTTGCGAAAATTTTCCAAAATGTAGGCCATACCAACGAGAACAGCGGTCACGGCCATGACCGTTACCATACCCGAATCAGGGTAAAACAGTCGTGTGGCAAGAATGGCAAAAACGATGGCCATAACTACGCGAATCATGAATATGTAGAGTGGAGTCAATACCTTGCCTCAATAATGTGGTATGGAACCGGATATTTCTGCAGCAGCCAAATGTATACAGAAGATTGATTTTACCGTCAATCATAAGTTTGGAGAGCACTCGGAATCTGCTTGAAAACGCTCGAGTCGTGTGTTAAAAACCGGAGTTGAAGATCGTAAATTAACAGCGCATGATGATTTTTGAAGCTCCCTGCAGCTTGCTGCAGGGAATCTGCGACTGTAAGGAATTTTACAATTTTCAGATTCGCTCGCATTCCCCGCAGCAAGCTGCGGGGAATGCGCTCGCTGTAGCAGTTCAACAAACCGGCCGTATGGTGGGTGTAGCTCAGTAGGCAGAGCACCGGGTTGTGGCCCCGGCGGTCGAGGGTTCAAATCCCTTCACTCACCCCATCTATTAGGATTGCGGTTGGTCATTTGAATTCCG
>JBEQLC010000024.1:0-12015 GCA_040326175.1 Desulfobacteria bacterium
AAGGCGTTAGCCGCAATAAACGAAGGAAGAAAATGGCCTCGCAACCAACCCGGCAAGGTGACAGATTTCGTCGGCCCCGTTCTGAGATAACCCGTTGCAATGGTATCGATTATTGTTGGTGCTTCGTTTTCTTGGCGGTGGATTTGGGGCAGGGTTGTAGGCAGGATCAAGCGCGTGCTGGTTCGTACAGACAGAGAGGTTCCTCGGCAAGATAGTCGCCTGTTGCCTCATGGGCCCGGGCGCGGCATCCTCCGCAGACCTTTCGATACTCGCATTTACCGCATTTGCCCTTCAGGCTGTTGAAATCTCTGAGGGTTTTGAATATCTCTGATTCTCTCCAGATAACCCCGAAGGGTTTCTTCTTCACATCGCCACAGTTGAGGTCCAGAAAACCACACGGCTGAACGATTCCTGTATGGGAAATGAAGCAGAATCCGGTCCCCCCCAGACAACCGCGGGTAACCGCATCCAAACCGTGGGTCTTGAATGTGACGCTTTTTCCTTCCTCCCGGGTCCGCTCCCTCAAGATCCTGTAATAGTGCGGAGCACACGTGGCCTTCAGCTGCATTGAGACTTTGTCTCTCTGATCATAGAACCAGTTCAGCGTCTCTTCATACTGCTCGGATGAAATTTCCTGATCGACAATGTATTTCCCCCGTCCTGTAGGGACCAGCAGGAAGATGTGGTGGGCTACCGCGCCCAACTTTTCAGCAAGTTCCTGGATCTTTGGTATCTCATCAAGGTTCTGCTGTGTGATAGTGGTGTTGATCTGGAATTCGACGCCCGCCTGTTTGGCCCTTTCGATGCCACGGAGCGCTCCGTCAAAAGCACCCTCCACCTGACGGAATTTGTCGTGGCTTTCTTTTGTAGAACCATCCAAGCTGATACTGATCCTCTGAATACCGGCCTCAGCCATTTCTGTTGCTATTGCCTCAGTAATGAGAGTGCCGTTGGGGGCCATGACCATACGAAGCCCCTTCCGGGTCCCGTAGCGGGCTATCTGAAAGATATCTGACCGAAGAAGAGGTTCTCCACCTGTGAGGATGACCACAGGTTTCCCAACCTCACTGATCTGGTCGAGCAGTACAAGGCCGGCATCCGTGTCCAGTTCATTCAGGTGGGGTCCCAAAGTGGCTGAAGCACGGCAATGTATGCAGGAAAGATTGCAGTTGCGGGTAACCTCCCAGGCCACCAGACGAAGGCTCGACTCCCGGTCCTTGCCTCCAAGGTGGGTACCCTTTGATGATGGATGTTGGCGGTCTTTCATTGTCGATTGACGACTGAATATAGAATATTGACGATTGATTAAGACGTTACAGATCGTCTTCTGTTGAGATGATCAATTTTCAATCGTCAATTATCAATCCCTTTGTAGTTCCTGTGCCGCTTCCTTTGCAAAATAGGTAAGGATCATGTCTGCGCCGGCCCGCTTGATTGCAACCAGAGATTCCATCATGATTCTTTTCCCGTCAAGCCACCCTAGTTTGTCGGCTGCTTTGATCATGGAAAATTCGCCGCTGACGCTGTATGCGGCTATGGGCAGGTCTATCTCTTCCCGAACCCGGGAGATGACGTCCAAGTAGGCGAGCGCGGGTTTCACCATGATGATATCAGCACCTTCTTCCACATCCATGGCCACCTCCCTGATCGCCTCCAAGCTGTTGGCAGGGTCCATCTGATAGGTGCGGCGATCCCCAAATTTCGGGGCTGACTCGGCTGCCTGGCGGAAAGGATAATAAAAAGCGGAGCAGTATTTGGCCGCATAGGACATAATAGGCGTGGACGCAAAGCCGTTCTGATCCAGGGCATCGCGTATCTCCGCCACGCGACCGTCCATCATGTCAGATGGGGCCACCATATCAGCACCAGCCTGAGCATGGGAAAGGGCAGTACGAGCCAAAAGATCTAGACTCGCATCGTTGTCTATGGTATCTCCTTCTACCACACCACAGTGCCCGTGATCGGTATACTCACAGAGACATACATCCGTTATGACCACCAGGTCCTTGACCTTCTTTTTCAGCGTCCTTACAGTCTTCTGCACGATGCCGTCCTTGGCATAGGCCGAGGTGGCCAAGGCGTCTTTTCTGTCTGGAATACCAAAGAGCATCACAGCCGGGATGCCCATATCGCGGGCAGCTTTGGCCTCTTTCACAATGTTGTCCACAGAAAGCTGATAATGCCCGGGCATTGAGTCAATCGGATTCCTGACACCCTTCCCCTCAACGGAAAACATGGGCAGGATAAGGTCATCAACCGACAGCCTTGTCTCGCGAATCATACGCCTGAAATTCTCGTTCTGCCGCAAACGCCTCGGTCTGTAATCTGGAAAAAGCATGATAATACCCCTTTCAAAATCTACAACTTATTGAAAGCATAAGGCTTTAGCCTGGCTGCAATTACAGGAAAGAAGCAATGGAATATTGGAATAATGTAGACGATAAAGAGGCCAGAATCCTCTTGCACCCATTATTCCAGGATTCCAACTGCGGAGTGAAGCGGAGCTAAGGTCATTCCTTACTGTATGCCGATCTCCTTATCGGTGAGAAAACATGCAGGATCGGCAGCCCATACGTCTCCTGTTACCGCCTCAGGCCGAACCCGGAAGTTTCCGGCACAGATATCGAGCCATTTGCACAGGGCGCACCGCCCTTTGACATACTTCTTCTTATCCTTGAGCTTTTTCATTAGGCTGTTAGAAGTATCGGTCCAGATCTCACTGAAAGGGCGCTCCCTCACGCTGCCAAAACTGTAATGCCTCCAGAACTGATCAGCATGGACAGAGCCGTCCCAACTAACACATCCTATGCCGCGACCGGAGCTGTTCCCTTCATTCATTTTCAAGAGTTCCAGGACCTCCTTGGCTCGTTCTGGATCCTCCTTCAGGAGGCGCAGATAGAGATAAGGGCCGTCCGCATGATTGTCGACCGTCAGTACCTCCTTGGGCTTGCCTCGGTCGTGGAGATCCTTGGTACGGTCCATGATAAGGTCTACTACGGCCCGCGTCTCCTCGTGGCTCAGGTCCTCTTCAATCAGCTTGGAACCGCGCCCAGCATAAACCAGGTGGTAGAAACAGATCCGTGGCACGTCCAGTTCTTCAACGAGGTCAAATATTCCGGGAATTTCCCCCACGTTTAGTTTGTTAATCGTAAAGCGGAGCCCAACCTTTATGCCTGCTTCCTGACTGTTTCGTATCCCTTCCAGGGCGCCTTGAAAGGCCCCTTTTACACCCCTAAACCGGTCATTGACTTCCTCCATGCCGTCCAGACTTATTCCTACATAAGAAAGACCGATTTCCTTAAAGATTCTGGCCCTTTCAGGAGTAATCAATGTGCCGTTTGTGGAAACCACCGCACGCATACCACGTTCCACAGCATATCGAGCCAATTCCGGGAGGTCCTCGCGGACAAATGGTTCGCCGCCGGAAAAGAGGATAACCGGCACACCAAATTGGGCAAGATCGTCCAAGAGGGCCTTCCCTTCGTCCGTACTGAGTTCATTTTTGAAGGCTTTGTCTTTGGCATGGGCATAGCAGTGGATACACTTGAGATTGCATCTCCGGGTCACGTTCCACACGACCACCGGCCGCTTGTCCGCGGAGAACTGCAGTAGATGGGATGGGAGCTTGTCCGATTGCCGTCCATATCGCAGGGCGTCTGAAGGCTCAACAGTGCCACAGTATAGTTTAGATATACCTATCATAAGTAATCACCACATGGAATTGAAGCTCCCTGCAGCAAGCTGCAGGAAATGTTCTGCCTTGCGGCAGTGCTTTGCGCCGACTGTAAGGAATTTTACAATTTTTCGATTCGCTCGCTAACCCCGCAGTAAGCTGCGGGTAATGCGCTCGCTGTAACAGTTCAGAGCATTCCGGAATTATGATTCAGGATGCTCAGCACAGGTTTTCTTAACCAGTTTGTTGAAAAATCCTTCAGGGCTTTCAAGGGCCTCCTTGGTAATCACGAAGGTATCCTGGCCAACCCTGTCTCGGATTAGTTTGAAGCCGTATTCAAAGCCGGTTGTCAGTTGATTGTATAAATCTCCAAGTGCTGTCGGAGAAGAGAACATATCCGACAGAATAACATCTATTGCCTCCTCGTCCAGACGAATATTTAAGTCATGGGTTTTGTGAAAGTAGGCCTCTACCTTTTTGATTTGGTCATAGTATGTTTGTATCTTTTCCATAACAGCGTTAATTCCGCACGTGCCCATGGTATAGACTTCGGCGATCAAATCTATCCGTGAGGGGGTCATGGGTATCTTAGATTTTTCTGCCAGCGCTGCCTGGTTGTTCTCCATATATTGCTTGACCGATTCCTTTTCACCCCGGACCAACTTCTCATAAGACTCTGTCCACTTGGGATGGTCCGGCGAGGAGAGCATTTTTTGGAGCATATCTTCGGGATCCTTTACCACTTTTTCTGTAACCGGCAGCTTTTTTATACCTGTGGACGGCAGTTTCTTTTCAAACCTCAACAAGACTTTCTCACTGGCGCTCACCAGACCCCGGGCTCCGGTCTGCTCCTGGTGAGCAAGGTGTGCCAGGGCACGCAGAGCCCCATCTTCAAACTTGACAGATATGTCATAGGCCTCGAAGTCGAGTTTCTTGCTCACTATGACAGGATTGTTCGGATTCTTTAAGATGGCGTAAAGGTCGTCCTCGCTGAGTTCTTCAAACACCGCGGTCACCGGGAGCCGTCCAACAAACTCGGTCTCAAAACCGAACTTGATCAGATCTTCAGGCCTGACATGCCGCAGGTAATCAACCTGTTCTGACTGGCTGGTGAGCGATCCCCCGAAACCGATGCTCTGATCCGCTATTCGCTTCCTGATAAACTCTGCAAGTTCGTTAAAAGCACCGCTCATCACGAAAAGGACATTCTTGGTATTGACTACCCGTTTCTTTCTTTTCCCTGTCTTCCGGTAGCGCTCGATTTCCTCAAGCATCGAAATGGGGTCATGAGGGACCTTGAGGTCAACCTCTGTCTCTTCCATCGGTTTTAGTAATGCTCGCTGGACGCCCGTCCGGGAAACATCAGGACCAATGAGATTTGTACTGGAGGCAATCTTGTCGATCTCATCGATGTAGATGATACCATACTGCGCCAGTTCGATGTCGTCATCGGCTTCACGCAATAGATCCCGCACCAGGTCCTCCACGTCGCCTCCGACATAGCCGGTCTCGCTGAATTTTGTGGCGTCACCTTTGACAAAAGGGACACCGATTTTGTCGGCTATCAATTTTATTATGTAAGTCTTGCCTACTCCGGTAGGCCCGATCATAAGGATGTTGTTCTTAATCTGACCGAGCGGCCCTTTGTTCTTTTCGCCGCACGATTCCGAATGTTTTATTCGATTGAAATGGGTACAGATCTTGGTGGCCAAAATCGCCTTGCCCTGGTCTTGCCTGACAACATATTGATCAAGATAGGCCTCAAGTTCCTCAGGCTTTAACGAAAAGTTGAGCTTCTTTTCTTTGGGAGGTTCTTCCTCTTTTTCTTCTTCCTTCTCAAAGGAGGCTTCCTGAGGAAGAACCACAGGGGAGATGAGCTTTACCCGGCCACCAAATTTCTTTGACAGGAACTCGCTGATTTCTTTTTCAATATCCTTAGGATCCGGAAATTTTTCCTCTTTTTCGCTCATGACATCATACTCTCATGTATAAATTATGATTTTTTTGTGCCTCGGGTCAATAATATAATCATGCCTGACTATAATTCAAGTGCAGAGAAGTGCAGGAATTTCGGCAAGAATTGGACCCGAGCCCTGCAACGAGTTGTAATATTGGGCGTTTGCTGGTGTTATGAAGCGGAAACAGTGATTCCTCTTGACAAAAAAGGCGATATGAAAGAGGTTTGATGCGTATTTGTGAGGGCGATTAGCTCAGCGGATAGAGCACAAGCCTCCGGAGCTTGGTGTCGCCGGTTCGATCCCGGCATCGCCCTCCATCTCAAGCAATCTGGCCACAAATTCCAAGGCCTCTTCCCTCGTGCGGATTTCTCGGTTCAACCTTGCATCCTCGACCTTCCGGAGTAATTTCCCGAAAAGTTCAGATGGCGTGAGGCCAAAATGTTCGATAAGATCTTTTCCGGTAATCAGCCTCGGGGCTCTCATGGTGGGCTTTAAGTCTGTAAAATATTTATCAAGGATCTCTTTCAGGAAAACCGTAAACGCCTCCCTCTGTTCAATACTGTGACCGTCCTTGGCTCGCTGGTCTGCCATGCTGTGAAGTAAGAGCCCAATAACATCATCCTCATATTTTCTGGCAAAACGAACCAAGCCCTTTTTCGTCAGAGACCCCCTTTGGTGGGAGTCAAAGAGATGCAGTGGGTGAAGGTGATTTCCTACGATTAGCTCTATGTATGATCGCTCCTGACCAGACATCCTGAGCCTCATGCAAAGGCTTCTGGCAATAGCAGCCCCCTTTTCCTCATGGGTCAGATATCGCAACCTTCCTGTGGCATCGATACTGCGTGTTGCAGGCTTGCCCAAGTCATGAAACAAGGCAGCCCATCTCAAGAGGACCTTTCGGTTCTCCTGTTCAAGATAACTACGAATCAATTCGGCATACTCGGGCCAGATCGACGGATATTCGACGAGAAGAAGCTCCATTTCTTCATAGGTGCGCATGAGATGCTCAAAGATATTGTGCCCATGGTCATCAGACGGGCAATCAAAGCATGGTTCCAGCTCGGGGATGAGTTTCATCAGGAGCCCCGCCTCGGACATCTGCTTGAGGTGGGAAAAAGATCTATCGGCTTCCGCCATCCCAAAAAGCTCTGCCCTTATTCGTTCTCCGGCTGACTGGATAACAAGTCCGGCGTGGTCTTTGATGAGAGAGAGGGTTTGGGGTGCAATCTCAAAGCCCAAGACAGCAGCAAGACGGAATGCCCTGAGCATTCTCAGGGGGTCAGCCAGGATTGCATCTTCTGAGATGAGTCGGATGGTTCTCGATTTGATATCGTCCAGGCCCCCAACAGGGTCGATAAGGGTTTCGGAAGAAAGGTCAAATCCAAGGCCGTTGATTGTGAAGTCGCGAGTCTTCAAATCCTCGCGGATGGTTTTGCCACGTATGGGCGAGAAATCGAGGACATTGTCACCTGATACGACCCTGTAGACCGCCTTATCTTCCCTACCCATCTGGATCATGCGGACACCAAGTTTTGCTGCTACTTTTTCTGCAAAGGCCTTGGCATCCTCACCCACTGCGAAGTCATAGTCGTGGGATCGACGATTGATGATTCGATCGCGCAGGGAACCGCCTACAAGATAGATGGGTCCAGTTTCGGGGAAATCAGGTAGTTGACGTGCTACCTTGGTGAGATCTTCTCTCAATAGCTTGAATGGCTTCATCACAGTGGTGGATGACGCGGGTCAGCATGTCGAGAAAGCGAGGATCATCCTTTCGCCTGGCAAATTCTGATTGCTTCTCCTTGATCTGCCTCAGGTACTGGAGGTCTTCCGGGGTACCCACTCTCTGCAATGCTCTAACTATAACCCTCAGAAGGGTTATGAGAAAATCGAGGTCTTCTCGGCTCTTCTTCAGGCCGTACACCTGACCGCGTGGATCGCCATATGCCTTGACAGCATTTCTAAGCACATGACCGGCGATGGGAGGGTTGAGTATGGAAAGGAATATGTATATTTCTCGTTCAAGTGACAGCAGGTATTTTGCGGACTGGCCATCTACGGAAGTGAATCCCCAGAGCGATTGTTTGGTATCTGTGTGAATTGTCTCAACCTTCCTGATAAAGTTATCTCGTCCCTGCGTTACGGCATCTGAGGCGGCTTTGATAGCCTCTTCATTAATATTGTCTTCTACGAGGAGCACTTCTTCAGGTGTTATTTCAATCTCGGTCCCCATTTCCCAGTTTTCTTTTCGGAGCAATATAGTTGCCAGAATGATTGCATTCCTGTCTGACGGAAGGGCCTCTGTGGGGTTGCTGACAAAATCTTCCAGAAGCTTCTTCATACCCTCTTCCGGATGATCCAACTTGGGAATCAGAAACTGGAGGGCATTCAAGAAGGCTACACGGTCGCTTTTTCTGCTCATCTCTTTCAGGTAAACCCACAGGAAAAAGAATATATTCGCGCCGTATCTTGCGAACTCGGGAATCCTGTCTTCAAATTCCTTTCTCAGAAAGCCGCCCTTTTCGTCAAACAATGCCTCTATATTTTGAACCAGGCGCGGAGCATCTTCCAGAGAAATGCTAAACATCCTTGCAATAATATCGTAATCGTGCTCATCAAAGCGAACCCGCTGCGTCATTATTGCTATCAGTTTTTTTCTGGTCTGTGAGCGACCCTTGAAGAACTTCACAAGGTCGATGATCTTGTCATGGACTTTCGCCGAAAAGGGTTCTTCACCGGGTCTGCTCGCTTCTAGGAGGTTCCCGTTGATGGTCAGGTCATCAAGGAGTTCATCCTTTAAGGGATCCAGCCTGTCTTCCACATTGTCGAGGAGTTCGTTTTCAACGTCTTCTCCTTTATCACGACTCTCGATCTCCTCTAATATCCCGGTGATTTTTTGAAGACTCACTCCAATGTCGCAAGGCGAAAAGGTGTTGAAATCTCCCTCATACAAGGTGTTGATAATTTGTACGGCTTCCTGAGAAGGACCGCCAAACTTCTCAAATACGGCGTTGACCAGTTGCATCTTTTGTTTCTGGAGGATTTCCTGGTCACTCGATAGCATGAGCCATTTGATGTTGTTGACCTCAATTGGCGGTTTGACGAATCTGTCTTTGAATTGCTCGCTGCCAAAAATCGCATTGAACACGTTTGTGACGTCACATAATGGGATATCTTCACTCTCATCTTCTATGAAGTTGTCTACTTCTTGCACCAGTGTCTTCATAGCAGTCTCGTCCAAGCGATTCAGGCCGGCCAACATAGTCAGGTTCGGATCGAGTTGGTCATCCTGATCAGATATTAAAGGAACCTGAATATCCTTCCCTTCGTGGACAAGCACTATGGGGCTGCCCTCTTTGACTGCCTGGTAATATTGGTACAGGACCTCAATGCACGGCTCCAGAGACTCCATGCCCTCCTGCCTGCTCTGAGGGACCCTGATAAAGAGCGTCGTGATATTGTTAGCACGGAAGACACTAAACGCCTCAATGAGTTGGGAATGCAGATGTGGATGGGTGTCTTGGTGACGCCTGGACAGGGTCAGTGCAGATTCGTGGGTAATTATGAGGTCTCCAAAAGATACTAAGTAGTCAAGCTCAATAGGCTTTATATCGCTGCTGAAAAGCCCCCGGTACCTGATCAAAATCTGCCCGTCGTGATCGGGCATTTCAGAGAGCTTCTTGACTGTCTCAACAATGCGGTTGATATGGTCTCCTGCGGTCGGGCGCTCTTTAGAAAATTTGTGATCGAGAAAACCAGCACAGATCTCATAAACCAGTTCTCCCATAAGGATCCTCCAGGGATCTGACTGCGCCTGTTCATCCTGGTAGGCCTTGGCAATCTCACCGATTATGCTGAGTGCCTCTCGCTTTTCTATACCGCCAAGCTGCTTAAATAGCGCCTCGGCTTCTTCGTCCAGCATTGTTCGATTTTCGTCCATAGGATTCTACCCCGATCCTTAACGTTGACACTCTACTCTCAATCCATACAAAAATCAAGCCCTATGTCATCATTATAGAAGCCCTTTACCTTTTTTACCCTTGCGTCTCGACCTTCGGGCATCTCTCTTCCAGGCAATCTCCTTCTTGAGCCCTTTTCGCTTCAGTGATTGTTTCTGAAGAGCCTGGGAGCGTTTCACGTCCAGGGCAAAACCGCCTGGCAGCTCCTCGGATGTCGCAGCCGACTCTTTTTTGGGTCCAGGGGCTTCCTTCTTCTTTTCTTGTGGAAGGGGTGGCCCCGTGAAATAACTCACAGGGACATGGTCGGTCATGTAGATGACTTCACCGTATTTTGAAAATCTCACGCCTGCTTCAAAACTCCTTCGTGCTTGCACGGTCAGCAACACTGGTCCCGAGTCTCTGCGCTTTCCAATGCGCTGTGCCAAGTCCCGGGTTGTGGTCAGGAAGACCCGGGGTTGTCCTAACGGCAAAATGCCATGCTCGCAAACGACAGGATAGGCCCTGCGACGCACGGAGTGATAAAGAAGCTTTGGGGGCGCAATGCCATCTTCAGGTTGTGGGGCCTTATCGCGGGAAACGGCCCGGATCTTCTCATTTTCTGCAATGAAGGGCTTTTCGCCGGAAGTAACGAGGACCTCTTGGATGTGGGATTTCCTTACGTATCCCCATCCGGGTTCCTCTGAGATTGCCTTGAGCAGATCCTTGAGACGGACAAACCCCTGAGCGTCCAACACCAGTCCAAACTCATCGGGGCGTCGCCCCAGGATGTAGGCCATTAATTTTTGAAGCTGCTTGGAGTTCTTTTGTACGACCATTGCAGTCGTTTTTATAGCCAAGATTATGCTTATTATCAATAGCCGAGAGACCGATTCTCTTTGGTTTTGAAATGCCAGAGGGTATGCTGTCGTCATCAGACCCGATGGGGGTGAAGGCAACAAAATGGGTGGGGCGTGTCGGCGACTTCCTGCAGGGAGCTTCAATCACTACAAAATGGGGAAAATATGGGGTGGTGTTAAGAAGGCAAGCCTACGCATCGTACAAGGAAAACCTTGGGTAGAACACAGGAGAAGCCGACATTTCGTCCGTGAAGACACCCAGCATGTTTTCGGCTATCCTGTCATAGTCTATTATGTAATCTCCCCTTTGAATCTCTTCTTGGATGGCACGGACCTTGTCAAATCTGATGTCTGGTTCAGAGTCGATGACCGTCCCCCTCTTCCAAGGGCTCTGGTCCGTATCATCGACGCATTTGTTTATCCGGTAGCCAATAACGTAAGTCTTCATAAACAGACCCCTGTATGCCATGCAATCATTTAGTTGTTCGCCCTGGTCTCCGTGTTTTCTTGCCGCCGATCTTTCAGGAATCCGGAATTCCCGATAGAGATGGTTTTTGTTATCTCCCGTTTTTCTTTATCGATGACCTTGAAAACCAGCTCGGCATCTTCTTTCTTCATGGAAGTGCTATTTCGGCGTTGATGCCCAATTTGCGTGCGGTTCTCCCTTTGCGCATCATCGCGCGGACTCTTAAGGATTATCCCATGAACAATGTCCGATGTTACCTTGTCAATTACAGCTTTTCGCCTTGCCCGAGCAAAGATGTTAATACAGCCTAAACGTCTCCGCCTCGCGTCGCCCTTTTTGTGGCGACGTCGCGTGCCTTTGCCCAGCTGTGTACTGTATGCTCTGAGGACATTATGTATGTGATAGGTGGTTACAGTCATAGGAACTCATCCTCACTCTTTCTTTCGGACAATTATGGAAAAACTTTAGGAAAAAAGTGATTTCTCTCTCGAACCGCAAAAGGGAGTACATTCCCTGGCCTGTTTTCCCTCCGGGAGTCAGTGAAGTGAGAAATGCCCCTTCTTATAGGATAGCTCAAGGGCACAATTGGCCCGTCATTTTTTCCTTGACACCAAGGATAAGGAGTGGCATTTGTCTGATGCAGACGTGGAGAATAGTATGGACATTAGAAGGTATGGGCAGATGGGCATATTTTCCTGCTACTATTATTATTGGTACTATGGACAGGTCTGCCCATGGCTTGACAGGAGGATGTCTTAGGAAAGAAATAAGCCATAAGAACTTTGAGCCGGGGGCAGGCCAGATGACCTGCCCCCGGCTTTTTTATTTTTGATAACGGGCCGCGGCGGCAAAGATCACCGCGGCCCATTCTATTTCGTGTCAGGGAGGTTGACCGATGATTATTGTCATGAAGAAGAAGGCCGATGAGCAGGCGCTTGAGAAGGTGCTCGAGTGGATAGAAGCGGCAGGGTACAAGGCACACGTATCTAGAGGTGTAGAAAGGACCATTATCGGAGCTATCGGAGATGAGCGGGGAAAGGTCTTTCTGAAAGCCGTGGAAACCTGGCCGGGGGTTGAAAAGGTTATGCCCATCTTGCAGCCATACAAGCTTGCAAGCAGGGAG
>JBEQLC010000250.1:0-2974 GCA_040326175.1 Desulfobacteria bacterium
CCTGCCGGCCTGGCTTCAAATCATCGCGGATGCCCTTGGGCAGCCAGTAGCTGCGTCTGGTATAACCGAGGCGTCTAGTCGCGGGGTCGCTATATTAGCGCTTAGGGCCATTGGCGAGCTCCCTCAGGCAGTCGATACCCCTGATGATGTGAGTGTTGTCTACCAGCCAGATGACAGTCGGCACCAACGATATCGGTCCGCTTTGGTAAGACAGCAGGAGCTTTATGAGAGCCTGATCAATTACAGAACCGAGTGATTTCCACCCCCTTGCCTCTCAGATCACACCGATGGCGTGGCAGACCCTGTGGGAATAAACTGTTACCCGTTGTATCATTGGTTCTTTGCCCATTTCTCCTTCAATCGAAGCACGTGGGCATAGTGGTTTGTGGGGCCGTGCCCGGAACCGAGGTCCAGGCCCAGGGCAATGGCCCGGGTAATGAATTTCTTGGCCTCCCCTACCGCCTCCGGGGTCGTGAACCCCTGCCCCAAAAAGGTAGCCAAGGCCGCCGAAAAGGTGCACCCTGTTCCATGGGTGTTCCGGTTGCTCAGACGAGGGGTCTCGAAGGTCTGAAAGTTCTTCCCGTCAAAGAGCACGTCCACTGCATCGCCTTCCAGGTGCCCACCTTTGACCACCACAAACCGGGGCCCCAGCTTACGGATCTTCCTGGCCGCCTCTTTCATTGTATCAAGGTCCTCCACGGGAAATCCGCAGAGTTCCGATGCCTCGGGAAGATTGGGAGTTACCACATGGGCCAGGGGCAAGAGCTCTTCCCTCACTGTAACCCGTGCGGCTTCGGACAGGAGTATGTCCCCGCTTTTTGTCACCATGACCGGGTCAACAACCAAGAGTTCAACCTTGTAATGTCTCAACTGCTCGGCCACCCCCAGAACGATCTCCGGGGTGGAAAGCATCCCTGTCTTCGCCGCATCCACACCAAAGTCGGTAATAACCGAGTCCATCTGTAGCTTGATGAAATCAATAGGTACGGGATAAACGCCCTGCACACCTACTGAGTTCTGAGCCGTCAGCGCTGTTATAGCGCTCATACCGTAACTGCCCAGCACGGTAATAGTTTTCAAGTCCGCCTGGATTCCCGCACCGCCTCCGGAATCGGAACCGGCTATGGTCAATATCCTCTTCATCAGTTACCTCCGATCTTTTGACAACGTCCGATCGATCGAACGCTGGACTGCAAGCGCAACTTTCTTCGCCTTCATGGAGGCCCTTCTTCCTCACAAAAGCTATTTGAGTCAGGCCGCAGAGGTCTCCACGGGGGCAACCTTATCAACCCTCCGAGCCTTGAGAGAAGGACCGCAGAGACGCATAAGGATCACATAAATCACTCCTGTGGCGAGGAGGCTGGGGATTGAGGAACCCCAGGCTGTTCCTCTCTGAAGGAGGTGATAGAGTCCAAATCCTATTCCCCACGCCACAAACGCCCACGGGTTGAATCCGCCCAGGTACCAATAGATGTCTTGTCGATCAAATCCGGCCTCGAAGTACCTCTGTCGTCTGAGGAAAAAATAGTCTGCAAGAACGACCCCGAACAGAGGACAGAACACCGAACCAACAAAGAGCAGGAATCCCTCGTACGCGGTGGCAGGGAACATCAACGCCAGCGCCGTTCCCAAAATACCGCATGCAACGCTCCCACGTTTCCGGCCCATTTCAGGCCATATATTGAGGGCAGAGATGGCCGTCGAATATATGTCAAGGAAGGTAGTCGTGAAGGTAGAAAAGAGGACGATAATAATGGCAGGTACGGCAAGTCCCAGACCCACCATCAATTCCAGCACCATGCTGTCCGGTGTTGGAGATTGTGTGGCAATCGCTGCTGCGAGGCCTATGGTATACATCCAGGAACTAACGATGAAATAGCCTACCCAGGTTCCCCAAAAGGCGGATCCCGTGCCTTTCCCGTATCGTGAGTAATCACACACAAGGGGGAGCCAGGAAATGGGCATGGCAATGACCAGATCGAGGCCGATCATGAAGGGCATTCCACCTTTTACGGGAGCCTCCAGGAGACGGCTCAGACCGTACTCATGAAACACCACATAGCTCATGAGGCAACAGAGCGCTATGAGGGCGGTTATGGCTATCCTGTGAAGCCATTTCCAATAGCGATGCCCAAGGAGCGCCCAAAGGGTGGTCGCAAATCCGGCGATGATGACCCAGCCCCGAAATCCAAATATGGGCAAAGGCCACACCCCCTGTGCGGCCTTTGCCCCAATCCAAAGCATTACCCCGGTCCAGCCTACAAGCTGAACGAGGTTGAGTACCGTGGCAAAATATGACCCTCGAATCCCAAAGGATGGTCTAATTGCCACCATCGAGGGGATGCCGGTTCTACTTCCTATGATTCCGCCAAAAGCCAAGGGCGTATTCCCGATGAGGTGTCCAATAAGAATCGCCAGGAGACCTGTCAGAAACCCTAACGGGATCAGGAGGCCCCCAGCCCAGATTTCGGCGAGGGAAACAGCCGCCCCGGACCAGAGGAGAAAGAAATCCACCCCGCTTAAGTTTCGGCTCTCTTGTGCAATAGGTTCTATTCCTTCGCTGCCTGTCATGTGTGCTCTCCTTTTCTAAAGTCTTTGTGAGAGCTGTTGCCGGGTAGGCGCAGTGGTCAAACTGATCTTCTTTGAACTGACAGTTAAGACCAGGGCGGGGGATTACAAGAAACAATTGGAGCAAAGGTCGTTATGCCATGCGCCAAAGAAAAACCGCTTCCCCCAAGGAGAAAGCGGCTCTAAAAGACCACTGGGCACGAATCGAAGGTGAACTACACAATCGCGCCGCTTTCCTCCGCTGGTATTAGCCAGTTCAGGTTCTAAGGGTTGCAGGATTTTGATCCAGCTCTCAGTGAAACCACCCCTAGCGACAATTTATATTTTCCCCCCTCTATTAAAAAGTGTCAAGAGATATTTTTAACCCGAACCCAGGGAAAAGTAAGAAATAGGCATTGACTATCTC
>JBEQLC010000251.1:0-2959 GCA_040326175.1 Desulfobacteria bacterium
GGGTTCTTCTATGTGTCGATCAGAGTTCTTGTCATCTGCCAATATGCGATCAATGTGGACCTTGAAACCATGGCCGCACTCCGGGCACAGGGAATCAACTTCTTCTTTTTCCTCTTCTTCCATGACCAATCACCCCCTGTCTTCGGAATAAGGGTCCTGTAGGATCAGTCCATGCTCAACGGAATCTGTTCGTTAACTTTGCCATGTTGCGCGTATAGTGGTTCCTTCACCCTTGTTCGACTCTATGGAAAAGGCCCCCCCTGAAAGCTCGACTCGTTCTTTCATGCTGGTGAGGCCAAGACCGCTGGCGCCGTTTTTCGTCGACTTGGCTTGTTCAACATCGAACCCCTGTCCATTGTCCTCCACCACCATGTCTATTTGGCCATCCGTTAGCCTTAAGGCAACGCGTACAAGATTGGCCTTGCTGTGTTTGCCGACATTGTTCATTGCCTCTTGCAGGATCCTGAAGATTACAATCTTCAGGGCCTCAGGCACCTCTTCTTCTCCTATGTTTACCTGTTTCTCTATCCGGATGCCCAAATAGAGTCTTTCAGATTCACGGCAAAACCATGAAATAGTCGCTATGATTCCCAAATCATCCAGCAAGGAAGGCCGCAAGTCTGTGTGAATTCTTCGGACATCCTCACTGGCCAGTTGCACGACAGGGATAAGTGCTTCCAATGACTCAACACTCTCCTCGATTGTACCGTGACGAACCTTGTCAAGGGCACCCTCCACCCCAAACTTGAGGGCTGCCAGAGATTGTCCAATGCTGTCATGAAGTTCCCGGGAGATTCTTTTTCTTTCAATCTCCTGGACCTTCAGAAGTTGAGCGGAGAGATTTCGAAGTTGCCCCTCCGATTTCTGCAAAGCCTGCTGTGACCGCTTCCGAACTGCTACTTCTCGTCTCAACAGCTCATTTGCTAACAACACCTCCTCAGTCCGCTCCTCTACCCGTATCTCCAGCTCCTCGCGAGCCTTTAGCAGGGCTTCCTCCGCGCGCATACGTTCTTTGCGCTGTCTATCTCTCTGTAATCTTGCATGGAGGATAGGGGCCGTGTGACTGGCGATACTCTTCAACAACTCCTCATCTTTTTCATCATAGTCCGTGGGCTTGTTGCCGACCATGAAATTGCCGACAGCCTTGCCTTGGTGAATAATAGGTACGGCCAAAACTCGGGTCACGGGGATGTGGCCCTCGGGTACTTTGAAAGGCCCGTTAGAATTGAAGGCCTTCTTCTCAATGAGACATCTGGCCCACAAATTGTTACCCCATGTCTCGCGGGGAAATACGGTATTCTTGTCACGAACCTGGCATTTATCCCAGATACCCGTCGTCATGGATGGGACGACCCTGTCTCCATTCTCGTCAATGTATCCGAACGTGCCATATTTGCTCTCCATGGCCTCCAAAATGACTTCCAGGACTTCTCCGTATGCTTCATCGTCGGGAGTTGTAAGAAAAATCTCCGCGATCCGGTTCCTGATACTCAGTTCCTGCTGTGACTTCCGGAGCGCTTCCTCTGTTCGCTTCCGCTCCAATGCGTTAGTGACGACCTGCCCGATCATTTTGAGCAATTCAATCTCGTCGTCAGTCCAAACCCGCTCCGACTGGATGCAGCTAAATCCCAGGAAGCCGACAACGTTCCCCTGGTAAATCATCGGTACACCGACCAGGGACTTAATACCCTGGGACTTCAAAATGCTTTTCTCCACGGTTGCCTCTGCTGGAAGGTCATCGACTGAAGGAACCACCACCGGCTCGTGGCTAACGAGCTGTCTCATCCACCATGGCATTGAGCTGGCATCCAAGTCCTGCAAGTCAATTTTCCGGGTTCTGAGATTCTCCTTTTGCCAGAGATGGGTCATGCTGAATCTCTTCGTGTCGTCTGAAAACCGAAAGACATAACCGCCGTCGGCGCGAGCGAACGCCCCTATTTCCTTGAGCGCTTTGTCGACAGCCTGGTCAATCCCCTCTGACGTCAGACTGATGAACCGTGTCGAAATGGTCGAGACCAGATCTTCGAATGCCAGACGATACCGTAATGCCTCCTCTCCTTGCTTCAGATTTCTAAACAGCACGGCATAAGGCTTGGTCAGGCCCGTCTGTATGACGGCTTTATAGATGAGATAAAACGAAACAATCTTGAAGAAGTGTCCCATCAGGTTGGAAAAACTATAGGCGTGGATATAAAATGTGAAGGCCAGTTCGGAACAGATAGTCAGAACGACTGATGCGATCAGCATTTGGAGCACACGGGTGTCAAACGCCTCGCGCTTGCTGATTAGTACACCGACAGAGGCGATGAGTATCAGAGAGATGATATACTCACTACTCTTTTTAAAGGAGGTCAGCCCCACCCCTTCAACGAAACAGTCGGGAAAAATGTTCCAATAGAAGATGGAACCAAGCAAAAGGATAAAGGCCAGGGCATAAGCAGAAAGGGCAACACGGATTTTTAACTTTCGGCCGGCAAAGAATGGAGCGATAAAAAGAGAGAGGCTTTCTACAAACCGGGTAGCAACCCATAGTTGGGTCGGCACATTTGTACCATGACCCGGGAATACACCCATGCCGGCATATGCCAGCGTATGAACGAAATCCAGGCCGCCAACGAAGAGATAGGCGACACCGATGAATAGAAAATAATCGTTGTCCAGAAAGCCACGTGAGTTTAAGGCCACCATAAAAATGCCACAAGCCACTACAACACTGAACACTTCTGCAAGGCTGTGGAAAAGGAGGTAATTGTAATGGCTTGTGAGATAGAGCCCAAACAAGATCAACAGGCCCAACAGGATGTAAAAGTAGTTCTTCCTCTCAAACATATTCAAGTCGCCCTGTATTCGACAACAGAAAAGGCTCCAACCAAACGTATATCTTTAACGCTGCAAGGAGCCTTTGTCAGTGCCACAGGGGTCTCCTGTTCAAGTTTCTTATCTTCTTATCATATTTCCT
>JBEQLC010000252.1:0-2947 GCA_040326175.1 Desulfobacteria bacterium
ATGGCCGTTCGCATGGATGAGAAGATAACGGACGAGGTTGCCGCCTTAATATGCAACCACGCAGAGCAGGACACTCTCCAGCCCGGTGAAGAATCTGCAAAGGCCGTGGAAGATTTTGTCCTTGGCTCTCACATTGAGGTCGTGCTCGCAGAAGAAGGGCATGATGTTTCCGTTTCAGCAAGAGATGGACGCGTATTGCTAACTATTAATAAGCACGCGATTATGCTCTCCAGACTCGAAGAAGAACTAAAGAAGATCGCGGTGGAAATTCCCGGAGTTTCAGAAGTTGAAACGACGGTCGGGCCGGGCTTCCACGAGACGGATGTCTATCGACATTACAGTTTTGGAACTCCGTGCAAGGTCCTCGTGGTGGATGATGAACAGCCGTTTGCGGAGACTTTGTCTGAAAGGCTCCTCATGCGGGACGTCGGCACTGCCTTCGTCTACGATGGGGAGCAGGCCCTCTCATTTCTTGAAGAAGAAGAGCCGGAAGTGATGATTTTGGACCTGAAGATGCCTGGGATGGACGGTATTGAGGTGTTGCGACACGTCCAGGAGACCTATCCGAGTGTCGAAGTCATCATTTTGACCGGACATGGAAGCAAGAGGGAGGAAGAGACATGCCAGGCACTCGGGGCCTTTGCCTATCTTGAGAAACCAGTGGATATTGAGCTCTTGAACAGGACCTTGCATGCTGCTCACGCAAGGGCAGGGAAAGAAATAAAACGGGAAGTAAATGAGTGGAAACCTGAATCCTCGTATCACTATTAGTCCAAAGGAGTTTACATAGATCGTGGCTCTCTGGTCAAAGATACGACCGAAATTCTGGAATGCGCAGATAAACCTATCCGGCGATCAACAAGGCGGCTCCTATTATTACAGCCGCATTTGGAAGGTTGCGGTGGTGGGGATCGCCACTGTAGCCGTCTTGCCTCTTGTTGCAATGGCCTTCATGAACATGAACCAGTACCAGAATGCACTCAAGGCCGAGCTCATTTCCCCGGTAACACGTATTGTCTCGAACACCAAGCGAACCGTTGCCTACTTTTTGCACGAGCGAAGAGCAGCACTGCGTTTTATTGTGCAGGACAAAGACTTTAATTCTGAATGCAGTGTAGAGAACTTGAGTAGAATCTTCAGCCGTCTGAAAAACAGTTATGGGGGATTTGTTGATTTGGGGGTCATCGATTCCCGTGGGGTTCAGAGGGCCTACGTCGGTCCATACAGCCTCACCGGGAAGGATTACCATGAGCAGCCCTGGTTCAGGGAAGTTATCGTCAAAGGGGTTTATATCAGCGAGGTATTCGAAGGCTTTCGCGATATTCCACATTTTGTTATAGCGGTGAAGCAAGATCATGACAACGGTGATTTTTCGATTCTCCGGGCAACCATTGACACAGACAGGTTTAATGCCCTTATCAGCGCCTTGGACCTCCGCCCCCTAACCGATGCCTTCTTGATTAACCGCCAAGGGATCCTTCAGACACCGTCCCGATTTCATGGCAACACCCTTAAGAAGATAAACCTTCCGGTTCCCCCAATCACGACCTCGACACAGGTTCAGGAAGTCAAGGATGACCAAGAGCGACCGCTCATTATGGGTTATGCATACATTGCAGAGACCCCTTTCATCTTCCTAGTCCTAAAGCAGGAAAAGGAACTCATGATGGGTGTGGCAAAGCTACGCAGGAATCTCGGCCTTTTCCTGGCTCTGAGTGTTGCCCTTATCCTGTTGGTCATTCTGGGCGCAGCCACGCACCTTGTGAATCGCATTTATGAAGCAGACTTGACTCGGACCTCAGCGCAACACAAGATTGAGCATACAAACAAAATGGCGTCTATTGGGCGGCTGGCTGCGGGTGTTGCCCATGAGATCAACAATCCATTGGCCATCATCAATGAAAAGGGAGGGCTCCTTAAAGATATTTTATCGCTATCCTCGGAACTCCCTCCAAAGGATAAGCTCATCGGGTTGGTTGACTCTATCATCTATTCTGTGGAGCGCTGCAGTGTCATAACCCATCGCCTGTTGGGCTTTGCGAGGCATATTGACGTTCGCTCTGAAACCATTGACATACGTCAGTTTATTGAAGAAGTCTTAGGCTTTGTAGGTAAGGAAGCCCAATACCGAAACATTGCCGTCAACATGGATGTGGCTGAGCATATACCTTTGATTGAGAGTGATAGGGGGCGGTTGCAACAGGTTTTCCTGAATGTTGTTAATAATGCGTTCGCGGCTGTGGATGACGGAGGAAGAATCGACATATCGGTAAAACTCCCGGCTGATGACAAGATATCCGTGACTATAACCGACAACGGATCCGGTATCCCGGCTGAGAACCTCAGGACTGTGTTTGAACCGTTTTTCTCAACGAAAGGCGAAAAAGGGACGGGCCTTGGCCTGTCCATCACGTACGGCCTGGTTCAGAAGCTGGGCGGGAGCATTAGTGTGGAAAGTGAGGTAGACAAGGGAACGAGCTTTAAAATTACCTTGCCTGTGAAGCTCTAGGAGGCCTTTTTGCGGCTTGTACGTCATAGAGGGTATCCGCAAAGAGGATCCAAACGTGAAGTTCATTTTCATGACCGGGCGCAGCTGTTAGGACACCGTTATTACCTCCTCAAGCCGATCAAGATCGAAGTCTTGATTGAAAAAGTCTTGGGGACAGTTCACGAATAGAAAGGACGCGATTTTGACAAAGGTGGATTGGGGAGAGTCGGCAACAGCGGGCCTGGCTTTCTTCAGCAAGATGTCAGCCTGTATTTCTCACGATATAAAGAACCACCTTGCCATCATCAATGAAAAGGCCGGGCTGTGTGGAGACTTGTTTATGATAGCGGAGCAGAAGGGTCGCCCGCTGGACTCTGATATGGTTAAGGGACTGGCCCAGGACATCATAAAGCAGGTTAAGCGTGCAGATCAGGTGGTGAAGAACTTGAACCGGCTAGC
>JBEQLC010000253.1:0-2939 GCA_040326175.1 Desulfobacteria bacterium
CCGGTAGCATAACTTCCATACAGATATACGAACAGAACAGCCGAGTTGCCAAAGATCTCGGGAGCAACTGCCAACAAGGAGCTCGTAATCTTTTCTACACGTTCAACAGACATTTCTGTCCACTTAAGCTTTTTGGGTTACCCATCCGGGCGAAGCAAGCAGCCCTCGTCGGTGTGGGCAGGGGGACAAATCTTTGACCTTGATGATTCGCGCAGGCATGAGAGTCCTGGAAAATAGCAGGAGGATAACAGATGAGGTTGCTGCGTACCTGCTTTGACCCATTCGGATTTTGTTCGCCTTCGCCAGAATACCCTGTAGCTTGGCTCGCCGAATCTTTAGCAAAGGCGGATTGGCTTCGGCGAATTTCGCTTTGATACCCTGCAGTTTACTGCAGGGAGATTCATTATCGGGGCACTACAATTATCAATCTTGGTAACCGCTTCTATCCACTTTTGGAACTTGATAGTTACTCCTGTCAAACGTCTCTTCCCAGATACTCTATGTAGACAACCTTGTCATCAATACGCGATCAACCATACTTTTCACCATAAAGAACAGCATTGGCGCACCTACGATGTAAATACAGAAAATCTTCGTAGCGATCTCTTTGAGCTTTTCAATTTGCATCTAATGTCGGCCTCCTAATATCGCCTTCAAAAAGACTTCATGGATCTGACTTGTAACAGATTCTATCGCTTCTCATTTTTTTATGAATCTGAGCACTTCCCTCTTAAATGTCTTAAAGTCTTCCAACTTTTCCGTAACCACCTGGTAGACAAGTCTATCATCCACATGGGCATATTCATGAACTAGGATGTTTCGGAAGCCCTTCATCTCGCGCAGTTTCTCTCTCATTTGCTTTGGCAGTATATTGGCTTCAACCACCTTATTGAATAGATCAGCTTCCTCAGCAGGTAGTCCAAGTCGCAATCCTGACACAAATAGACTACAGATGTCTATTACAGTCTCAATGGAGACTTGAAGGAGCCGCTCGCATGCCCGTTTCTTTTCCACTTGCTGATATTCCTCAAAACTCTTGGGGGCGATTCCTTTGAGCTCTTTGAGATAGGAATCAAGCTCATCTATTTTAGCTAGAATTCGTTCTCTATCCACTTCAATCACCAGCTACTTTGTCAAGATAGCCATAGTATATATGCTTGAAATCCTCAAACTGCTGAGCTGTGCGGTAAGCCACTTCGTACAGCATATCCTCATCCCGACAGAAGAGCACCGTTCCATCTCTTAATACTCTAGTCCTGATATAAACCGGTAGCTGTTGATAAACGTGTAAATCTAACTCAAAGGACTTGAGGTACTCCAGCTTCTTTTGCGATAGCTCGAGCTCACTGTAATTGCCGGGTTGGAGCACTACACAGATGTCTATGTCAGAAGTTGGGGCCCCCTCGCCACGTGCACGGCTTCCGAAGACGATAACTGCCAGCACGTCCTTATCTGCTATGGCTTTTTCAATTAGTTTTAGCTTCTTATCATCCATCATCACACAAAGACTCGAGTCTCAGGTTGAAGGAAATGCTCTTAAGATACTCCGGCGAGGTGGAGGCCAAGAGATCCTCTAAAAAGGAATCCCTTTCATTTCTTGTAAACATAGCTCCGCCCGCTCGATTACACAAGCGATGTTTATATAACCTACCAAAATATGGAGTGTTTTGTTTTCAAACGTGCCCCCCCTTGCCCACGTACAGGCCAGGATTCACGTTATGAAGCACCGTTCATATTTTGAACGTTCACAAAATGAACATACTTTCAAGCTCATGTCAAGAAAAAGGTGCTTTTGGATATCGTTTGAGGAAGATGTTGGAATAAATGCACCTATGGGTGCTTTTTGTAGAGACTCGTCTTAGCCATGTCGATGACGTCACCCAACTCTCGGCACTTAAACAGGTAAGCACAACCGCAGTAGAGGATAGTGCCGGCTCCAACACTGCCAAAGACCCATACCAATAAGCCCCAAAAGCTTTGGCCACATGCAGGGCCCGCCCAATTACCTGCCAGACCGATGACAGCACCCATGATAGCTGCACAAACCGCCGACCTGAACACAGAGTCAATTATGCCTCGGGCGCCAATGCGGCCCAGGCGCCTTCTTAGCGCCAAGATCAGCAGCGTCAGGTTCACACCCGAGGCGAGGGACGTTGCAAGGGCCAGGCCGCCGTGCTGCATGGATCCCATCAGCAAGAGGCTCAACACGATGTTGGTCAAAAGAGAGACAACCGCAGTTTTCACCGGCGTTTTCGTGTCCTGGAGTGAATAAAACGCTGAAACCACAATACGCACGCCTGAAAAGGCCCATAAACCAACAGCGTAATAGAGAACGGCTTCAGCAGTCAGACGCGATGAGACTGCATCGAATGCCCCCCTTTGAAAGAGAAGGCTGACAATCGGCTCTCTCAAGATAATCAGCCCGGTCATCGCGGGGATCGTAATAAAGAACACGAGCCGCAGGGCATATGAAAAAGACGACCGCAGCCCCTCCATGTCATTCATAGCTGCCTGCTTGGAAAGACTGGGCAACACGGCGGTTGCAAGAGCAATGGCAAACACGCCAAGAGGAAACTGCACCATCCTATCCGCATAATAGAGATACGAGACGCTTCCCTCTGGAAGGAGTGTGGCAAGCAGGGTCCCCACCAGGATGTTGATCTGATATACTGCCGCGCCGAACACAGCCGGGGTCATTAACAAGGCGATTCGTTTTATGGCTGAATGGTACAAGGGGCCGCGT
Organism: Desulfobacteria bacterium; assembly: GCA_040326175.1. GTDB lineage: Bacteria > Desulfobacterota > Desulfobacteria > Desulfobacterales. The sequence goes on from JBEQLC010000253.1 coordinate 2,744, forward strand.
ACCAACAGACGAAAGCCCTTGCGGATCATAAAGGGGATCTGAAGGGTCAACTGCAATCCCCCGCCAATCATGACGCCCACAGCCAGACCCAGCACCGGCTTTTCCAGACGGGGTGAGATGAGAAGAACCGAGCTGACCATGGCCACACTGAGGAGCGCTGGTGAGCAGGCAGGCGCGGCAAAATGACCAAGTGTGT
>JBEQLC010000254.1:0-2933 GCA_040326175.1 Desulfobacteria bacterium
CTAACCTTATTTCTGAGATAGGTTCTAATGTTAGGATTCGTGTACTCCATGACGTATCTTGTCTAAAAAGATCCGAGCTTAATTCCATAACTTGAACACGTCCTAATGCACGCCAAAAGCATCCCTCCACACACGCCAGTGCCCATTTCTTCAAGAACACTATCTTGATATTGATATTTTCTATATCATAACCAAGCTTTTATCGATATTAAGTATTGGACTTCCTGCACCTGCTTCTAATAATATACTAAGTCAATACGTCACAAAGGGGCGACCAAAGGAAATCATCAGAGTGCAAGATATGAAGAACATATTTATCTCGCTTTGGCCTTATAGTTTGATCCGCCTTGGCCTTGGCGTGATCTTTGTGTGGGCCGGCATAGCCAAACTAAGTGACCCGGAAGCCTTCGCCAGCATCATTTCTGCCTATGAATTGGTGCCGGAGGGCTTGCTCGTTCCAGCGGCAATCGGTCTTCCCGTCTTGGAGCTTGTTGCAGGGCTGGGTTTGATCTTCGATGTGCGGGGCAGCCTGAGCACAACATTTGGCATGTTGATCATGTTCGCGTTTGTTCTGTGGTTCGGGATCTTGAAGGATCTGGACATTGACTGCGGTTGTTTTTCTGCTGATGAATTACGGGAACACGGCGAATTGAGGATAGCCTTTTACCGGGATCTGGGGATGATTGCCGGAGCGTTGTACCTTTTTTGGTGGCGCAGGGCCACGCGATCCTCTCCCCGGGTCGCGACTGTAATTCGGACCATAATGGAAGGCAATGGTTTCCTAAAGAAACTTAAACAGACGACTTAGTGGAAGGAGGAAGTAGCAGTATGTGTAGCAGGAAGGCTTTTTTTGTGTTTCTCATGTGTACGGTGCTGACTCTCGTTGTGGTAAGCAACGGGCTTTGTTTTGGGAAAAAGGAGCTGGACACCGAAACCATCGCCGTCAAATTTGCCAGGGAACTCCAGAGAGGTGGCTACAAAATAGTAAAAACCAGTGAACTAAAAGACTGGATTGACCAGAAAAAAGAGATGGTTATTGTCGATACCATGCCCTATGAGGCAAGCTACAAGAAGAACCATGTCCCGGGTGCTGTTCAGTTCTTGTTTCCCATTCCAGAGATGACGGAGTGGAAGACGTCTGAAACAGACGGAAAGACCAAGGAAGATTTTGGGAGACTCTTGGGCAAGGATAAGAACAGGCTGATCGTCATATACTGCGGATTCACCAAGTGTGGCCGGAGCCATAATGGCGCTATGTGGGCAGTCAAACTCGGATACACCAACGTCTATCGGTATCCGGGCGGAATAAAGGCCTGGAAAGAGGCTGAGTATCCGGTCGAAAAACTCTGATAGACATGGAGCCTTTTTGAAGCTCCCTGCAGCAAGCTGCAGGGAATCTTCGACTGTAAGGAATCTTACAATCTTTAGATTCGCTCGCTAACCCCGCAGCCCGCGAAGCACTGCCGGCAGGCAGAACCTGCGGGGAATGCGCTCGCTGTTGCAGTTCAAAACCCTTTGAGGGAGACAGATGACTTTCTTTAGAAAAAAGAAGACCTTAACCGGCCTGTCACGCACGTGCGGATGAGCTGCCAAGATTGGTCCGGCGGATCTGTCGGAAGTACTGAAGTCGTTACGGCCCTCAGATGATCCCAACCTGCTGGTCGGTTACAAGACATCTGACGATGCCGCTGTTTATAGGGTGGCACCCGACATAGCAGTAATCAGCACCGCCGATTTCATCACACCGCCGGTGGATGATCCATACTGGTTCGGTCAGATTGCGGCTGCCAATTCCCTGTCCGATGTCTATGCCATGGGAGGCAAGCCTCTCACAGCGCTGAACTTGGTCATGTTCCCTTCCAAAAAGCTGGACATGGGAGTGTTGAAGGAGATTCTTCGTGGCGGCACAGACAAGGTTCTGGAGGCGGATGCTTCCATTGCCGGAGGACATTCGGTGGATGATAATGAGCCGAAGTACGGGTTGTCTGTCACTGGGATCGTACATCCTGACCGGATTCTCACCAACAGCGGTGCGCAACCGGGTGATGCGCTAATTCTCACCAAACCTCTGGGCACGGGTGTTCTCTTTAACGCAAACCGTTCCGGTAAGCTCCCCTACCGCGAATTGGAGGCCATCCTTCCCCAGGTTGCCTCCCTGAATCGAAAGGCCTTGGAACTGGCTTTGAGGTTCGATATTCATGCCTGCACGGATGTTACAGGGTTTGCCATCATGGGACACACGCTCGAGCTGGCAAAGGGAAGCGGGGTTCAAATCGATCTTTTCTACGACAAGCTTCCTTTTTATCCAAACGCGCTTGACATGTACCAAAAGCGCGAAACCACAGGGAGCAACAAGTCCAACAGGAAACTGGCCGAGGGGTTCTGGGAAACCGACACAGAAATATCTGCGGAGCAAGAAGAACTCCTGTTCGATCCTCAGACATCCGGGGGACTGGTCATCTCCGTTGCAGAGGATCAGGCGGATACCTGCCTAAAGGAGCTGCAGGATAAAGGAATCCCATTGGCAGCGATCATTGGACAAGTAGTTGGTCGCAATCCGAATGGAAGATTACGGATTACTTAGGAGATATCTTAATAGACCGGTTACCCTCTTCAATCTGCTTTATCGATTGTTTCTATTAGGCGCGGCCCATCCCAAACTACTGTACTTCGTCCCGTAAAATACAGAGTTTACCCCATTTACCTTGTACACCGCCCAGGTTATGGTACAAATCGACCCACACTTTTGTGCTTGGCTTCCGGAGGTAGCGTTATTGGGCTTACAGTCTAGTGTCGTGTCTCGGAAAAAACTTTCATTAGTCTTCGGGCGCCGAAAGCCTTTTCCGAGCGACATTGAGCATTTTCGGGCACGGAGTGCTTCGGTTCAAGCCGTCAGGCGCAACCTCTGCGCTATAAGAGGTCAGCTGAGTGCA
>JBEQLC010000255.1:0-2929 GCA_040326175.1 Desulfobacteria bacterium
CTTGGTATCTGTGTCAGCGGCGTTCTGATTCTCCAGTAAACGCGGCGTGCTGAAGATGGTGTCTCTTCTTCCAGTCCGTCTTCTTCCAACCTCTTAGATTAAAACAGTTTTCTTCCATTTTCTTCTTACCAGTAGTTTTTGCATTGTGACATGATCATCGGCCACAAGGAGGTGGCCGGCCGATGATGCGAATCAGAAAGCACAAGTGCAAGAATTGCCACACTTTTTTCTTTCCCGACCCCAGGAACGCCAATCGTCAAGAATACTGTTCAAAACAAGAGTGTCGCAGGGCCAGCAAGAAGGCCAGTCAGCGCAAGTGGCTGGAAAAGCCACAGAATCAGGATTATTTCCACTGCTCCGAAAACACCAACCGCGTCCAACAGTGGCGAGAAACACATCCGAAATACTGGCGCCGGAAGGCATCTCAAGTCGAAACTGCGTTACAAGATCCCTTAACTGAACAACCTGTTGATATTACAAACGATAACTCGGATCTTGTTAACAATGCGTTACAAGATCTCTTAATCGCACAACCGTTTGTATTACTTGGATTAATTGCCCAATTCACCGACAATGCGTTACAAGATAACATCGACACCACCCTTAAGCGTTTGCAACAATTGGGGCGAGATATTGCCCATCAACACACAACATGCAAAGGAGGTTTTTATGGTGTCAAAGATTCCTATCATTCCACAACGAGTACGAAAGGTGCCGCAGCAGTTCAGCTGGGTGGATCAGCGGCTGGCCCGTGAGCGACGCATTGATCATTGCAGTCATCCGGCAGCAGCTCTTTATCTGTTTTTAATCACCGTCGGCGATGCAAAAGGGCTGAGCTATTATGCCGATGCGTCCGTCATGCGCCGGCTGTCCATGGACCCATCTACACTACGGCAGGCAAGAGAAAATCTGGTGCACTTAGGTCTGATCGCGTGGAAGAAACCACTGTATCAGGTCTTGTCTTTGGATGAGGAGCAAATGGCCAAACCACCAGAGCCCCTGGCACAACCCCTTAGCCTGGAGCAAATCTTTAAGAAAGCGCTGGGAGGTGAAGCATGATTGATTACTCGACGTTCTTGCAGATCAAGCATCTGCATCAGGATCAACGTCTCAAATGCTCTCAGATTGCCAAAGAACTGAGTTTAGATGAGCGTACCGTGTCAAAGTGGTTAAGTGAAAATCAGTATCATCAGAGAAAGCCTGTGCAGTGCAGCAGCAAACTGGATCCATTCAAGGCCGATATTGTACGCATGCTGGAAACCCATCCTTTAAGTGCAGCCCAGGTGCTGCAGCGGATCCGGGAGGATGGTTTTGACGGCGGCTACACCATCGTCAAAGAATATGTACGCAGAGTTCGGCCCAGACGGAAAAAGGCGTATCTGACATTATCTTTTGCTCCGGGAGAATGCGCCCAGGTCGATTGGGGTTCCTACGGTTCCGTCAATGTCGGCGACACAAGCCGACGGCTCAGCTTTTTTGTCATGGTGCTCTGCCACAGTCGCATGATGTATGTCGAGTTTACCGTCTCACAGACCATGGAACACTTCTTGTCCTGCCACCAGAACGCCTTCTTGCGATTTGGCGGGATCCCCGAAAGGATCATGGTCGACAACCTCAAGTCGGCGGTATTGAAGCGCACCGTTGGTAAAGATCCGGTATTGAATCCGAAATATCTGGATTTTGCCAACCACTATGGCTTTGCCATCGCCCCTTGTGGTGTCGGAAAAGGAAATGAGAAAGGCCGTGTGGAAAATGGTGTCGGCTATGTGAAAAAGAACTTTCTGTCCGGGTTACAGATCGGCGACTTCAAGGATCTTAATCCGGCTGCGCTGGGCTGGCTCGATACGATTGCCAATGTCCGTGTTCATGGGGCAACCGGCAGCAAACCGGTCGACATGTTCCAACAAGAGCGTGCACACCTTCATCGACTGCCGGCCCACCCCTATGACATTGCCACCATCTGTCAGGTAAGAGCCTCAAGACAGTTCCGTGTTGTTCTGGACACCAATCGCTACAGTGTGCCTGCTGAGCTTGCCGGCCAGCCGTTGACAATGAAAACCTATCCGGATCGGCTATGCCTTTATCATCAGGAACAACTCGTTGCCCGGCATGTGCGAAGCTATGATCGGCGGAAGGATTTTGAGCTGCCTGATCATCCCAAAGTCCTTATGGCCCAGCGGAAAAAGGCTCAAGATCAAATCATCTTCAGAAACTTCTTGGCCTTGCATCCTAAGGCCGACGACTACTACCGGCAGCTTGAACAGCGTCGCATGAACCCGCTGCATCACATCCGGCAGATTGTAGCCCTAAGTGACATCTATGGCAAAGACCAGGTGAACAGGGCCATTGAAGACGCCTTTACGTTCCGGGCGTTTTCTTGTGAGTATATTGCAAACTTGCTGGAACAGCGTAATCGAAAGCCAAAAGAACCGGGTCCGTTGCATCTGACTCGAAGGCAAGATCTGTTGGAACTGGATCTGGATGAACCCAACATCGACATCTATAGCCGATTTGCCCCAGGAGAATCCCAATGAATAAAACCACAGACAATCTGACACCTCTTGACCGACATCTCGATTATCTCAAACTCCATTTCTTCACAGACAACTACGAACCTTTGGCAAAGAAGGCGGCCCATAAACAGTGGGATCATGTCCACTATCTTGGTGAGCTGGCAAGCGCGGAAGCCGATTTACGAAAGGACCGTGCTACGCAACGTCGAATCCGCGCGGCACGCTTCCCTCAGATCAAAACCCTTGAGCAGTTCAATTGGAACTGGCCCAAGAAAATCAACAAAATGCAGGTGGAAAACCTGTTCAGACTCAACTTCATAAAAGAGGAGAGCAATGTGGTCTTTCTTGGCGGCGTTGGCCTGGGAAAAACCCACCTGGCTACAGCCCTTGGGTATCAGGCATGTCTAAAAGGTCAC
>JBEQLC010000256.1:0-2913 GCA_040326175.1 Desulfobacteria bacterium
GGCAATGCCGGTTTGCGCGCGCCATCTTTGATGCCCTTCCCTATTTTCTAAATCCTCTTTGCCTTGCGCCCTGTGCCTTGTGCCTTTCGCCTATAACATTAGCTTGGTCCGACCACCGACCCGGAATACGCATTCTCGAGGAGAAAAAGAAACTTTAAATATTAAGGGCGTCCCTTTTTAACATACAGATATCAACAGGAAGGTTCACAAGAAGCTCTTCGTTGGTGGGATATTTTTCGATAAACTTCAGAAGTGATTCCATGGCTTCCGCGGGCTTCATTCCTGCCAGCATCCTTCTCATATTTGAAATGCGCCGGGTTTCCTCCTCGCCGTAAAGCCGCTCCTCCTTCCGGGTGCCGCTCGCGCTGATGTTGATAGCTGGAAAGATGTGGGCTTCCGCAAGGGAACGCTCCAGAATGATCTCGCTGTTTCCGGTCCCTTTGAACTCTTCGAAGATCAATTGATCCATTCGAGAGCCGGTATCCACAAGAGCCGTGGCGATGATGGTGATGGAGCCGCCTCCCTCGATATTACGTGCCAGCCCGAAGAAACGACGGGGAATCTCCAAGGCACCGGCCCCCAAACCACCCGAAAGGGTTTGTCTTGATCCTGAGCCTTTGTGGTTGAAGACTCTCCCCATACGGGTGAGGCTGTCCACCAGGACAACCACATCACGACCGCACTCCAGATCAACACGGACATGTGCGAGCGTCATTTCGGTAAGCTCCAGATGCTCGTGCAGCTCCTGATCGCTACTGCTGGCAAAGATCTCCGCCTCCACGGCACGACGAAAGTAGGTAACTTCTTCAGGTCGTTCATCAATCAGCAGAACGATGATCCGGGTCTTGGGATCGTCCGCATGGATCGCCTTTGTTATCTCCTCCAAAAGCCGTGTCTTTCCCGCCTTGGACGGGGAGACTATCAATCCCCGTGTCCCTTTACCCATGGGCGCCACAAGATCAACAATCCTCATGCTCGTTTCACCAGAAGCTGCCAAATGGAATCGTTCGCAAGGGTCTATTGCGGTCAAAGTTTTATAGGGCTTTCTGGCATGAAAGGCATCTGGTGTGAGGCCGGATATGGATTCCACCGAGGAGAGCACCGGTCCGGAACGGGCTTTCCTCACAGGACCTGTGATAGTGGAGCCCCCTACAAGACGATATTTTTGAATAAGCTCGGCCGGTACCGTGACGTCACCGGACCGTCTGCGAAAGGAAAACAATGGGTCGCGTAATACACCGCCATGTTTTCCCGTAAACTTCAGCACACCGCTCACTGTGTCGGCCATGGCAACTATTTTTCCCCCTGAAGGTCTATCCGCCCCTTCAATGCGTCAACCTTCCTGCTGGCAGGCTGCTGTTTAACCGCATGTTCAACTTTAAGCGCTTCGCTTCGCGATAATTCATCGCTGGCTGCCACCAATTTTACCGGCAGACGAGACCTTGTATACTTTGCGCCTTTTCCGGCATTATGTTGTGCAATTCGAGCCTCCAAATCCTTTGAAATCCCGCAATACAAAGAATCGTCCGCACATCTTAACAAATAAACTCTCCAGGCCATTGTTGTTTTGCCTCGTGCCTCGATATCAATCCTACGGCTGCACTGTCTGTGTATATGTTTTTCGATCAATTCTATATACTTGTGTCGTGGTCGGGCCAAATTATCATATTGAAATCTCTAGCCCGAATGTTTCATGAATTGCTGTGGCGAGACCGTGAAGATGGTCGTGCCACCGGGCAACCACAGGGTGTTGGATCCGAGGCGTACCTGAACGGTACGTCGCAAGGTGAGCCTGTCCTGAGCCTGTCGAAGGAACACCCGAGGACGCCCGGGAGGACGGCCATATCCGTGGTCGCAGCAGGTGATTCATGAAATATCCGGGCTATAATTATCGTTCCAGAAATACCCGTTTTCAGCCCCAATATCGTCGTTTTTGGGGCCAAAATCGATCAGATAAGAAACTCCCGGCTCTCGAAGTTGAAACGCCTCCGCACTTTCGAGAACCACTCGCCCCTTCGCTCGTGCACCGAGCTCTTTCTTTGTCCTATGAACAAAACGCTCGCTACCCACGGCGATGCTCCTTGTCCACTTGCTGTCACGTATACTTCTTCCCTGTCCAAGAGAGTCATTTACCCAGTCCCTGTGAACAGCTCGGAACTGGGCGCAAGTGTCAATTCCAGCCAACTCTTTCAATCTCTCATGGGCAATGAGAGCGCACTTTCGCCGGGGCTCTTGAATCTCTTTGTAGCCACTGAAAGGCCACTCCGAGGGATGATTAACACTCCCCGCACGAACCATATTTAAGTCAATATAGACGATGCATTGAAGCAAATGCTCGCCACTCTCCACGGCTGTCGCGTGATACCGATCCTCCCAAAAAGCACCCTTCCGCTTTTTCCTCTGGTTATACTCCCGTGCCGTTCTCCCGGCCACCAACTGGATCGATCTTGGAATTACATCTCGGTCTCCGTCATCGACAACAAGCAGATGAATGTGATTGGAGGTCACCATGTAGTTCAAGATCACCAGTCCATAGCGCCTTTTGGCCTCCAATAGCCAATGGAGCCATCGGCGGCGATCTTTTGCAAATTTTAGGAGGAATTCTCGCTTATGACAGCGGTGGGTAAGATGCCAGACGTGCCCCGGAATGTAATGCCTCTTTGCTCTTGCCATCTTGTGCGCCTGCCGAAAAACGCTGTTTTTGCCCCTAAAAAGAGCGTTATTGGCCCCAGATAGCACTCATTTTCGACAACTTTTCTAATTCTGTCAACCATTTAACTTGGCCCGACCACGCGCCATAGAACAGCATTTTTGATACCAAAATTGAGTCTCTAAGCCCTGTTTTTGCCCCTAAGACAGGGTTCTTTCTTTGTCATTTCAGTATATTGGCTTGGTCCGACCACCGATCAAAAC
>JBEQLC010000257.1:0-2891 GCA_040326175.1 Desulfobacteria bacterium
CTGGACGGCCGGGACATGTCTGAAGGAAGGGAGCCCCTCTCAAAAGAAGATATGGTCTACCGCCCGATTCCCGCAGATGAAACAAAGAGAGCCAGAGCCAAAATGCCTCAACTTACTGTGGAGGAACGAGAGGGTAACTTCAAAGAGGTGGAACTCGGCTATGACGATAATTCAGGAAATGCTGAAGCGCACCGTTGCTTGAACTGCGCATACTGCTGTGAGTGCTATCAGTGTGTAGAGGCATGTGTAGCCAATGCTGTGGTCCATGATCAGGAACCGATCGAGCAAGAACTCGAAGCAGGGGCGATCATTCTCGCTACCGGATGTGAAGCCTATGATCCGGCCACGCACGACGTGTACGGTTACACAAGATCTCCCAATATTGTCACCAGCCTGGAATTTGAACGCATCCTTTCCGCATCCGGTCCTTATCAGGGACACATGGTCAGACCTTCAGATGAAAAGGAACCCAAAAAGATTGCTTGGCTCCAGTGCATCGGGTCCAGGGATGTCCATATCGGGGCAAGGGGCTATTGTTCATCGGTCTGTTGCACCTATGCAATAAAAGAGGCTATAGTGGCCAAAGAACACAGTAAAGGCTCTTTGGATACGGCCATATTTTATATTGACATCCGCACCTTCGGGAAAGATTTCGAGAAATATTATAACAGGGGTAAGGATGAATCAGGTATCCGGTTCATTAGATCAAAAATCACCAACATAGATTCGGTCAATGATACGGGAAATCTGCTCATCCGTTACGTAAATGAAGCTGGGCAAAGAGTTGAAGAAGAATTTGACATGGTGGTCTTATCCGTGGGCATTGGGGTGCCCAAAGAAGTTGTACGTCTTGCCGAAAAGCTGGGAGTCGAAATGGATCACTATTCTTTCGCACGCACAAATGACTTCAAACCAGTTGAGTCTTCTAAATCCGGCATCTTTGTGTGCGGGGCATTCGAGTCCCCAATGGATATCCCTTCGTCCGTCATGCAGGCAAGTGCGGCCGCAGGTGCTGCAGGAGGAGTACTCCAAGAGGCGAGATGGTCCCTTACAAAGACAAAAGAGATCCCGGATGAAAAAGATGTGTCCGGGGAACCGCCCAGGATCGGTGTATTTGTCTGCAACTGTGGAACCAACATAGGAGGAGTGATAGATGTCCCGGCCCTGGCTGAATATGCCGCCACCCTCCCCTATGTGGCCCATGTAGATCAGAACCTCTTTACTTGTTCTCAGGATACCCAGGAGAAGATGAAAGAAGTGTTCAGGGAGCACAGCTTGAACCGCATGGTTGTGGCAGCGTGTTCCCCCAGGACCCACGAAGCCCTTTTTCAGGAGACCATTCAAGAATGCGGGCTCAATAAATATCTTTTTGAAATGGCCAATATTCGGAACCATGACTCATGGGTTCACGGAGAAGACGCCATTGCTGCCACAACCAAGGCCAAAGATCTGGTAAGAATGGCCGTGGCCCGCGTTGCGCTGCTGAAACCCCTCGTGGGAAAAACGATCCCTGTCACCAAGCGCGCTCTGGTTATCGGAGGGGGCGTAGCCGGCATGACTGCCGCATTGGGGCTGGCCGAGCAAGGATTTGAGACGGTAATTGTAGAGAAACAGCCCCAGTTGGGTGGTCTCGCCAGGAATACCAACCGCACTATGGGAGGAGCCGATGTCCGTGCATTCCTTCAGGAACTGATCGACAAGGTTATGCACCATGAAAAGATCCAGGTATTAATCGAATCGCTCATCGTGGAGTTCAACGGATTCAAAGGAAATTTCACTACCGAAGTACTGGTCGGACCCGGCATGTATGAAAGGAAAATCGATCACGGCGTCGTCATCCTGGCAACAGGTGCTAATGAATATAAGCCTAAGGAATTTGAATACGGTGAAGATGAGCGGGTCATGACCCAGCTCGAACTGGGCAAAAGATTGGAGGAAAAAGGGGCCGATGATCTGCAGCAGGTGGTCATGATCCAGTGTGTGGGATCCAGGAACGATGATTTTCCAAACTGCTCCCGCGTCTGCTGCCAGAGCGCCGTAAAGCATGCACTCCAAATCAAGGCGCTTAACCCGGAGACCAATGTTTACATTCTACACCGCGATATCAGGACATACGCCCTCTTGGAGGATTATTACCGAAAGGCAAGGGAAAAAGGAGTGCTCTTTTTACGTTTCAATCAAGAAAAGCCTCCCAATGTGGTATCCGCTGAAGACGGGCTCATGATAACCTTCGCAGACCCTACCCTGCATCGAGACATCAAAATACCTGCCGATATCCTGGCACTGAGTGCCGGCATGAGGGCCACAGATACGGAGGAATTGGCCTCTATCATTAAATTGGCACAGAATGATGACGGGTATTTCATGGAAGCCCACGTCAAGCTGCGCCCGGTGGATATGGCCAGTGAAGGCATTTTTGTCTGCGGTACGGCCCATAGCCCAAAGCTAATATCAGAGTCCATATCCCAGGCCATGGCTGCTGTCTCACGGGCTTCCACATTTCTCTCCCAGTCAGAGATCACACTGTCTGTGGTGACTGCTAAGGTGGATGCTGAGAAATGCGCTTCATGTCTGGTTTGCGTCATGTCCTGCCCCTATGGCGTACCACGGATAAACGAGGATGGGGTGAGCGAAATCGATGAAGCCCTCTGCCATGGTTGTGGTGTCTGTGCAGCGGAGTGCCCGGCAAAGGCTATTCAACTGAACTGGTATGAGGACGAACAATTGCTTTGCAAGGTGGATGCTTTATTAGAAGGGGTGTTGTGAGTTTATTGAGTTTTTCGGTTCTTTGGGTTTATTGAGTTTACTGGGTGCACGGAACACAACGAACAGATCAAAGGAAGGAATATTGTAATGAAAGATTTTGAACCCATAATTATTGCCTTTTGCTG
>JBEQLC010000258.1:0-2891 GCA_040326175.1 Desulfobacteria bacterium
CTCAAAGGCCGCCAGATTCATTTCCTCTGTCCCGGGAGGCGCGGACTTCAATATGGCTGCTTTTAAACAGTTCTTGTCAATGATGGACGTTACTTTGCAGACAAATCCCATCAGAACATTGTTAGCAACTACCACCCTGAAATTCTCACGAGCAATCTGCGTTGCCGGAACCCTGAAAACCTTGACGGTCTTGGGAAGGTTATCGAGCAGACTGAGATCGACCATTGACTCATCCACCACGATTGTACCCTTATCGTTGATAATAACTTCGTTGTCCCGCTCCTTGGCAACAATGTCGGACATCATCAGAAGGAGATCCGGAACCGCAACAAAGGGATAATCAACTGACTGATTAGACAGGAGCATGTCAGTTACACAGCTGCCCCCTTTCATCTCCGGGCCGTAGCGCTTTGTCAGGGTGCTATTCAGTTTGGGATCCATGTTCATAGCCGCCAAGATCATGGTTTTGCCCCCCTGTACAATCCCCTGGCCGCCGGTTCCCTCCATGCGAATTTGCATATACTTGATACCGCTAGCCCTCGGTTTGAACTTTATGTTGAACTTCTTGGCAGCGGCCTTCTTTGTCGACTTTACAAAGCTTAACGGCGACCTTTCCCGGATAGGAGCGTCCCTGAATATGCCCAGGCTGATCCGCTTCATGAAGTCACTCTGATCAATGTCTTCCGCGCTCATGGTCTCTTTTATCTCGGCCTTTTCCAGAAAGAGGGCCTCAAGGGACTTGATCTTGTTACGCCTTTCATACAGCATGCAGGGAACCAGTATCTCAATAAAACTCGGACCCCTGTTCTTCATAGCCGAGACCATACAGTCGATAAGGTGGTATGGGTGGCCTGACGTGGAGCGTGCCACAAAGGTGTAACCAACTGCCAGGGCCACGGCAACAGGATTAACAGGTGAGTAAGGATTACCACCTGATGTGGTAACGGTGCGTGCTCCGAGTGGAGTGGTGGGGCCATGTTGAAAACCTGTCATACTGTACCCGTAATTGTTCATACAATATACGTTTACGTCATGGCCGTGCCGGCCCAGAGCGAGAAAATGATTCCCACCAATGCCCAGGATATCTCCGTCGCCTCCCATTACACATACGTTTAGCTCGGGATTGGCCAGCTTAACCCCTAGGGCAGTGGGAATGGCGCGGCCGTGGGTGGCGTGAATGGTGTCGAGGTTCAAGTAGCCTGCAATGCGTGAGGAACACCCGATACCGGACACCACTGAACATTTGTCCGGGTCATATCCGAGTTGTTGAATAGACTCTATGAAGACATTCTTGATCCTTCCTATCCTGCAGCCCGAACACCAGATGTTGGGCATCATCTCTTTTCTGAGGACATCACCATAAGGGTGGTCGTCGATCTCCATCTTTGACTCCTCTGTTCGATCAGTGGTCATTTGTCATTCATTATTTGTTGTTCGTTATTGGTCGGTTGTCCGTTGTCGCAGATATTCTCAAAGAGTCCTCTCCTAACCCGGACAAGCCGGAACCAGACAAGAATGTAGAATCATGAACAAGGAATTCTGAATGTCGAGGTTTTTCCTTCTTAATTCCTTGTTGGACATTCGTTATTCCAAGATTGTTTCCTGCCAGAAAAAACACGAATTATAGAAGTAAGGAACTAATGACCAGTGACCAGTGACTAATGAGAAGTGACCAAAGGCTCAATAGCCTTTATAACCTCACCAGGAGTATGGATTCTGCCCCCCATCAGGTTCAAGCCCTGAACGGTCCCTTTCTTGACATAGCGCTCGACCTCTATTCTCATCTGCCCGGCGTTGATCTCTGCCACGAGAAATGTCCTTTTCTTTGTATCCAGCTTTCTAATGAAATCCACAGGGAACGGCCAGGCCGCAATGAGTCTAACCATGGCAACCTTTACCTTCTTTTTCCGTGCCTGCTTGACAGCTGCTCTAACCGATCTTGATTCCGATCCGTAACAAATGACGATGACTTCAGCATCCTTAACCGCACCGAAAGTTTCATATCTGACAAGCTTTCGCGCATCCTTCTTGACCTTATTGAGCAAGTATCGAACCAGTTCTTCTTGGCTATCAGGATTAATCCTTGGAAGATGCCTTTCTAGGTCATGAGTAAGACCGGTCCGATGGAACCGGTGTCCTTGACCCATGATCTGCAAGTCCGGGTTAAGCGGTACAGGCGGAAGTTCAGGGATAGTAATCGGTTCTTCCATATGACCTATTATCTCGTCCAGCATCAAGACTACCGGGACCAGATATCTCTGAGAAAGTTTGCAGGCATCATAAGTAAGGTGTAGAGTCTCCTCAACAGAGTTCGGCACCAAGACTATCACCGGCCTGTCTCCGTGGGTACCCCATCTGGCCTGCATCATATCCCCTTGCCCCATCCATGTGGGCATTCCGGTGGAAGGGCCTCCCCGTTGCACATTGATACAGATTACCGGGGACTCAACCATGGCAGCAAAGCCGAAGCCCTCAGACATCAAGCTGAAACCAGGACCTGACGTGGCCGTGACTGCAATGGCACCGGCAAGCCCGGCACCTGCGGCCGCCTGTATAGACCCAATTTCATCTTCCATCTGTATGAAGGCCCCTCCTCGCTTCGGGACTATCACAGAGGCTCGGGTAGCGATCTCAGACGCCGGAGTTATAGGATAACCTGCATACACAATACGCCTCTGTTTGCCTGCTGCACAACAAAGGCCCTCAACCACGGCATCGTTTCCGGTCAACAGCTTTCTCTGGGTGGCATCACTCATTATGCAAACTCCAATAAGACAAGATCAGTTTGATGCGCAAAACTTTATTTTATAGCAGAACGGCACGAGTCGTGTCAAACTCATGGCCCTTCTTTGTTGCCAAATCAGGATTAGAGCGGTTCTCAAGAATATGTT
>JBEQLC010000259.1:0-2834 GCA_040326175.1 Desulfobacteria bacterium
GGCATTTACTTGAAGCGCTTTGTTATCAATCTCCAAGATGTTAATATAGAAGAGGGCTCGTCATGAAAATTGGAAATCTAAGGAGAGTGAGCTAAAATGCCTAAAGTGCCTAAAGTGAGCTAAAGTTGAGGACTGAAAGACCCTTTACATTATGGGTCTTATTCGTGTAAATTCAGTCACTTTAGTTCACTTTAGGGACTTGCAGTTTTAGGCAGCCGTAAATGACCAAACCGCGAAACTCAAAACAGTACAACTTAGTTCTGGGAATCGAAACCTCTTGCGATGAGACAGCCGCTGCCGTGGTCTCTAAAGGACGAGCCATCTTGTCCAATGTGGTCTGGTCGCAGGTGGCCATACATCGCCCTTATGGTGGCGTTGTGCCGGAGCTGGCATCTCGAAAGCATTTGGAAAAAATTGTTCCTGTGGTCGAAACGGCCCTGGCGGACACCGGCGCAGATTCGAACAGCATTGACGGTGTTGCAGTCACCTGTGGACCCGGCCTGGTCGGAGCGCTCCTTGTGGGTGTCTCATTTGCCAAGGCTTTTGCCTATGCCAAGGACCTCCCTCTGACAGGGGTCGACCACCTTCACGGGCACATCGCCGCAATCTATCTCCAACCAGACCCCCCACCCTTCCCTTTTGTGGCACTCCTTACATCTGGAGGGCATACAAACCTTTGTTATGTGGAAGGGCCTATGAACTTTGAACATATGGGTCAAACCAGAGACGATGCTGCTGGCGAGGCCTTTGATAAGGTTGCAAAGGTCCTTGGCCTGGGATACCCAGGGGGCCAGGTTATTGACGAGCTTTCCCAACAAGGAGATCCAGAGCGAATACGCTTCCCGCGGGCTTTCCTTGACAAGACCGGGTTTGATTTCAGCTTTAGCGGCATCAAGACTGCCGTGGCACGTTACGTAAGTGATGAAAAGGAGATAGCGGGTAAAATTCCGGATATTGCAGCCGGGTTTCAGGAGGCGGTGGTTGACGTCCTGGTTCAAAAGGCGATCTCGGCTGCCAAGGCCAAGGCTTGTCAGCACCTGGCACTGGTGGGCGGCGTGGCCTCCAACAGCAGACTTCGGGAACTGATGACCGAAGCGGCAAAGAGGGCCGGTATCAACGTCCACATCCCCAGCCCTGAACTTTGCACCGACAACGCGGCCATGATTGCTACTATGGGGTATCATCAATTCACGGGGGGGAAGAATGCATCCCCACCTGCATCGCCTGAGCCAGAGCAATGGCGGGCAGGCCTGGACTTGGATGTCTACTCCAAGACGAGTTATTCCGGACGCTTGGGAGTCGTTCGATAGTGTATGGGTAGCAGACTATTAGCTTCGTGTAGTAAGACTATTGCTGTTTTCCGCGATCCACAAGAGTAGGCAGTAAGCAGTAGGCACAATGATGACTTACGACTTTCCTCTGTTTACTCCTTACTGCAGACTGCTTACTTGCATGTACAGAGTCAAGAATAGACGAGTTCAAAGGAAGGAGTAATTGATTCTATGAAAGCCTTAGTACTCTCGGGTGGAAAGGGAACCAGGCTCAGGCCCCTGACCCATACCATGCCAAAACAGCTTGTTCCGGTGGCCAACGAACCGATCCTAGGTTATGTGTTGCGCCACATTCAGGATGCAGGCATCAAGGATGTAGGTGTGGTGGTTTCGCCGGAGACGCAGAACGAAGTGCGTAAGTTTCTCGGCAAAGGGAGTCGCTGGCAAGTGCGAACGACTTATATCCTGCAACAAGAGCCTCTGGGATTGGCGCATGCAGTCAAAACAGCCCGCCCTTTTCTGGGCAACTCTCCCTTTGTGATGTATCTGGGAGACAATCTTCTTGCCCAGGGGATTAAAGAGTTTGTGGAGACATTCCGCTCAGAAGACCTGGACGCGCTCATATTTCTTAAAAAAGTGGAAAACCCTCAAGCCTTTGGAGTAGCCGTGTTGAATAAAAAGGGACAGGTCACAAAACTTGTGGAAAAACCCAAGAAGCCCCCGTCCAACCTGGCCCTGGTGGGGATTTACTTCTTCTCACCCAGCATCCACGAAGCCATTGACCGGATCAAACCTTCTGCTCGAGGAGAACTTGAGATTACGGATGCCATTCAGGAGTTGATGCGCTCAGGTGGGACAGTGAGAGGAGAGGTTCTTGAGGATTGGTGGCTGGACACAGGGAAGAAGGATGACTTCCTGGAAGCTAATACGATTGTACTGGATGGCTACATCAAACACGACGTAAAGGGAAAAGTGGACCGTAAAAGCAGCGTCACGGGACGAGTCCAGATAGAGAAAACAGCCAAGATTGTCAACAGCACGTTGCGGGGCCCTATCGTTATTGGAAAAAGGTGCGAAATCGTAGATTCCTTCATCGGGCCTCATACGTCGATAGGCCATGGTACACGTGTCATCAATTCAGCCATAGAGCATTCGGTCATCCTCGACAGGTGTCACATTGAGAACATTGCCCGACTCGAGGACAGCCTTATTGGCCGGGAAGCCAGGGTGGTCCGTCCGAAAAACCACAGCCGCGCCCTGCGCCTCCTTATCGGAGACAACAACGTAGTTGAAGTATAGAGATATAGTGGCAGAGCGACCTTCCTCGGTTCCTCGCAGACCCTAATCATCACGTTTTGCTTGGATCGAAAAAGGTGTGAAAGGAGAGTCAACAGTTGCAAAAAAAAATACTGGTAACGGGTGGTTGTGGATTTATAGGCTCCAATTTCATACACCACATGCGCACGACCTATCCGGAGCTTCAGCTTATCAACCTGGACAAGCTTTCCTATTCTGGCAACCCTGACAATCTAAGGGACTTGGAAGATGATCCGTACTATCGCT
>JBEQLC010000025.1:0-11720 GCA_040326175.1 Desulfobacteria bacterium
CCTACAGCTCGGAGAGAAGGACGGCCATATCCGTGGTCGCAGCAAGCAATTCATGAACTATCCGGGATATATCTGAATAAGGAAGGGATTAGTCTTTCTGGAGGGTCTTAATTTCGTCCGGAAGTATTTTGGGCATCCTCACAGTAAAACGTGATCCTTCACCCGGAGTAGAATCTACCTGCACGGATCCTTCATGTTGCTCGATAATGTTATTTGAGATAAAGAGACCCAGGCCTGTGCCCTCTCTTCCCTTGGAGGAGTAGAAAAGAGTAAACATCTTTTCCCTGGTCTCTTCGTCCATGCCGATGCCGTTGTCTGAGACATCGAAAATTATGTCATCCTGGTCCTGGCTTACCCCAAAGATGATTTTATGAGCTTTTTTGGAATTGTCTTCTAGGCACGCGTCCAAAGCATTTTCGAGAATGTTTGTCAGTGCTGAGGCGAGCACTCCGGCGTCCACCTCAAATTCTCCGGCGGAAGCATCGAAGTCACGAACAAATTCGATGTTATGGCCGAGTGCCTTGGGTTCAACGGTCAGGGCCACATCATTAGCGAAGGTGAGGACATCGGTTCGTTCCCATTGCAGATCTCTCTCCTTGGCATAATAGAGCAGGTCGAGAGACATATTTCTGATGCGGCCAATCATATGCCTTACAATTTCCCAGCCCTCTTTGATTCGCTCCTGGTCTTCTTTTTCAAAACCCGATTCAAGCCGATACATGCCGCCGTCCAAACCTGTCAGCAGTCCTTTTATGCCATGAGAAATGGAACCTATCAAAAGGCCCAAGGATGAGAGATGATCCTGCAACTGGCGGATCTGAGTTATATTGGTGGACATCTCCATCACATGGGTTACTTCTCCGGCAACATTCTTTATGGGCGCGGTCCAAATCAGCACATTGTACTGCTCGCCGGATTTGGCAGTTACCACCGTCTCTGCCTGCTGTGATTCTCCCTCTTCAAAAGTCTTCCAGACAGGACACTCGGGATGTGGTTCACCGTCATGTGAATAAGCCTGTGAACAGAAAGAACCAAACTGCATACCGAAATCTTCGAGGAATTTCTTGTTGGCTGCCATCAGCTTTAGATCTCTGTCCTGAACGGTGAAATAACAAGGCGCCGCATCAAAGAGCAACTGGTACCTCTGTTGACAGGTGAGAAGATCTTCCTGAAGACGACTCACTTCTGTGAGGTCGGCTGCCATTTCGAGCACCAATTCCACTTTGCCGTCTCGATTTCTGATGGGAGCGGTGTGCACCATTACCGGAAGCTCACTACCGTTAAGATTCTTTACTCGCTCCCTCCTTCGCTGCCCTTTTCCAGTACTAAAGGTTTTACCAACAGGACAGTTTTCCTGGCTTGCAGCACTACTCGCATATATCTCCCAGCTGCCGTGTCCTATCTTATTTCCCAAGCGCTCTTTGTAAAGCTGATTAGTTCCAACAACCTCGTTGTTACTGTTATGGATGGAAACGAAGCAAGGCATTTCGTTGAAGTATGTCAGCCCACTTTCGAGATCCTCCACTATGTTCTTCATGGCAGAGGACAAGCCCTCAACCACCTGACCCACAGCAATCAGCCGCTCAGCTTCTACCAGTTTGGCTGACTTTTCCCGAACGAGATCTTCCAGGTGTTCTGTGTACTCCCTTAACTGCCGCCTCATGGTAATTCTTTCATTGGCTCGTTTGAGGGCGATTTCCAGAAGTTCGTCCTTGATGGGTTTAGTGATGAAATCAGTCGCTTCATGCTTGAGGCTTTCGATGGCAAGGTCCATATCCCCGTGGCCGGTGATCATAATCACTTCGGTCTCAGGGTCTTCTTGCTTAATCTTACGAAGCAACTCGAGGCCGTCCATTACCGGCATTCTGATGTCGGTGAGAACTATGGGGGGGGTAACTTCTTCGATAATCTGGAGGGCTTCCTCGCCATTTTCTGCCGTGTATACTTCGTAGCCAAGGTCGGACAGAGATATTTTCAGAACTACGCGAATATCTTCTTCGTCATCTACTATTAATATTCTGTCGGCCATGATTGCCCTATCCACCTGGGGAAAGATTCTCCATACTCCCTCTGGCTATTTGGCAGTGGCGAGTGGGCTTAAGTTTACCCAAAGGATCATTCGCCGATGGTATCCTTTACTATCTTCAAGAGTTGGTCACGATCAAAAGGTTTTTCAACAACAGCTACGGCTTTTTTTACTGCAAGATGGGGTTTTGCCAACCCGCTGATAATAATCACCGGAATATCCTTAAGATCATCCATCTTGGTATATTTTCGGTAAAACTGCGGTCCCGTCACCTCCGGCATGTCAATATCGAGCGTTATTAAGTCCGGCTTTTCCTTCTGCAACATATCAAACGCTTCAGGGGCATTATGGGCGGCACAAGTCTCATAGCCGTTGTCATGGAACAAACCCACGAGGTAGTAAACAACATTGGGATCATCGTCCACGACCAGGATCTTTTTCGCCATTGGGCACCTCCACTTCAACTTTGGAGTTAATAGACGGCTTGGGCTCGATCAATCAGGATAGATTACTCTGGCAAAGATTTGTCCGCAAGGAGTTTTTGGACTATATTGAGCAAATTTTCAGCCTTGGGAGGCTTCTCCACGTAGGCCTCCGGATCGGGAAGGGGATCCCGGAGCCCCGTACTCATCATTTTTAAAGAATGAAGAAAAGTCTTGCTCTCAACCCCCGAAAGCATCACCACTGGAATATCTTTAAGCTGGTTATCTGTTTTGAGCTGGCGGTACATGGAGACTCCGCCCTCCTCGGGCATCATCACATCCAGAATGATGAGGTCAGGCCGGTCCTCCTTTACCTTTCGAATACCTTCTTGTCCATCTTTGGTAGCTGTAGCATTGTAGCCGCTGGTCTCAAGCACGGTGGTTATGAAAATCCTCATGTGCAGATCATCCTCAACCACCAGGATGTTTTTCTCTTTCAAGTCGGGGCTCCAAGGAAGCTGCAGATGCAACCAGTCACGAACTATATAGTATTAGCTGGCGGCCACTTTGTCGGGACGATTTACGCTTGCCACCGGGCAGGCAGAACGGAGAACCACTTGCTCCACCGTGCTGCCCAGCACTGCCTTTTCTGGATCTATTTCCCTGGTATGGTGAGCCATTACAACAAGATCTGCCTGTTTGTCGCGGGCGTACTTCAAGATTTCAACATACGGGGTTCCTTCCCAGATATCGATTTCGTAGTTGTCGAACCCCTCCAGTTCGGGAAGATAAAGCTCCTCCATCTTTTTCCGTGCTTCTTTGACCTTCTCTTCAATATCTGCCTGGGTCCGAACTTTACCGGGGTCCGTCGCACCAATGTCGCAGGCATGAAAGAGATAGAGCTTGCAACCGATCTGTCTTGCAGTATTGAGAGCGAACTTAAAAGCCGAGTGTGACGCCTTGGAAAAATCGGTACCAAACACGATGTTAGAAAAATACCACCAGCAAGTCTGACATGGTCTGCTTACTATAAGGACGGGACATCGGGCTGCCTTGGCAACCTTTTGCATGGTATTGCCCACCACACTTCTGAAACGGGTGGCAGCCGTATCCTCCTGTCTGGTGTGGGAGCCCATCACAATAAGGTCGATGTCTTTTGCGCGCGCTGCCCTCAAGATCTCCCGGTGGGGTGCCCCCACAACGGCTTCCACCTCATAGTTTTCAGCTTCTGCCAAGTTGTCGGCAAAGGTACTCCGCATTTCTTCCGTCACCCGTTTAGCCCACTCGTCGTCGTGTTCCACCTTCTGACCCGTTTTAAGATCTTCTGCGAATTGGCTGAAACCGTGGGTGGGAAGGGCAAACACATGAAATACGGTTAGTTGCGAGTCGTACTTCTTGGCCAGATCGAAAGCTACATCGGCCGCATCTTTGCAGATGGGCGAAGCTGTCGTGGCGAACAAAATTTTGTCAAACATATGTCACCTCCTGAGGGCACACTCCGTTGGCGCGACATGAAAACTAAGTTCCCAGGCAATCCCGTCAATGAATTCGAACAAAGTGAACACGGTATCAAATTCGAATATGTCCACCTTGTCTCCAAACACCATGTGTTTAAGTTTGCCAAGCTTGACCGGCATGTCCAGCAGACTGTCGAACTGGAGAGATCGTATTTCACAGCTTTCATCGCCGCGGATACCCTGGAAAGAGTTATATATTTCCAGCCGCGGCTCGCCGGGAAAACCGATCATCTCGACTGTTTTTCTAAGTTCAAGATGGTCTATATTTTCAGTTTTGCAGTTGTCATCTGGACATGCCAGGTACTGTTCCATATATGATGGGAAAAACACATTCAACTTTGCAAGTAAAGAATGCTTCTCGAGCATTCGAAAGAAGCTTCTCAGTATATAGTCCTCATTAAGGTCCACCTGGTAGCTGAGACACACCAGCGGGTCGGTTTCCACGGTTTTTTCGTCACTAAGGATCGAGCCATCTCTTTTCAGGGTAACGGTATTCATAAACCCCTTTTCAACGCGGATCGCCGTGATTTACACCCTAAATTTACTTGTAAAACTATTGCGGCTAAACGTCAAGTACGAGGGGAGTTGCCGCGAGGAGAGCCGGACGGTGCATAGCATGAGGGGTGATCCAGTGCTTGCAGCATCAAGCTAGAAATTTCTGATGTTGGAGCCAGTTGAGGTCGACGGCCATCCGCAATATCTTGTAGATGACTGTTCTTACGAAGAACTAAGGATACTCGTCCCCCTTAATATCGTTTTAGTCCTCCGCGGGTTTCAGATGTTCAGGTACTTCAACCATGCTCAGAAGAAGGGGTTTTAAAAAGGACCAGCTAATATCTATGTGGAAAACTTCTTCCAGGTCTCTGATCGCATCCCAGCAATTGTGGCAGGGGGAGATGACGAGTTTGGCGCCGGTGGCCAGGATCTGGTCCCGCTTTATCTCAAGGCCTTTATCTCGCTGCGGTCGATACCGCCCTATACCGTTAAGGCCGCCGCCGCCACCGCAACAGAAATTGTGTTCACGGCAGGGTGACATTTCCCTGAAATCCTCGGCAACATAGCTGATGATTTCTCTGGCAACGTCACCTAACCCTCCGTTTCTGATGTAATTGCAAGAATCCTGGTAGGTCACAGGTTCCTTGATTTTTCTGGCAGGATCTATCTTGAGTTTTCCAGTCCTCAGGGCTTCGGCAACCCATTCGACATAGTGGATGCACTCCACCGGGGGCTGTCCACTTTCATACCCGGCCCAGTAGGGTCCCTCCAGAACCGTAGCCCTGTACATGTGGCCGCATTCGGTGGTAATCATCCGTTTGGGCTTCAACCTTTTCATGGATTCATAGACCGTCTCCACTTGCATTTTGCAGGCAGCCCAGTCCCCGGCAAACATGGAGAGGCTTGTTGCCTCCCAGCCCTCACTGGCAACGGTCCAATTTTCACCGGCAATATGAAAGAGGATGGCAGCCTCGGCAATGTCTTCCGGGTAGTGTTTCACTTCCCTGGCGTTAACGGTGTAAAGCAGGTCAGCACCCTCCACGTCTATGGGGATTTTTAATCCCGGCCAATCATCTTCCTGCTCTTCTTCCATCCACTTGCAGGTCTCAATCCAGTCTTCCTGGGTGACATCCATCTGGGCCCGGAATATCCGGTGCATGCCGGAGCCGATCTTCAGTTCCCATGGTACAAAGCCCTGGGCAAAGCAAAGGCCTCGCACATAACCGAACATAATTCCCATGTCAATGCCAAAGGGGCAGTACATGCCGCAGCGGTTACAGCAGGTGCACTTGGACCAGGCGGTGTCCATAACGTACTGCATGAAAGCGTTGTCCACCTCACCTTTGCGCTTAACTATTTCCCCGAGAGTGGCTTGTATCTTGTAGGCTGGAACCTGTTTGGGATCTTTGTCGTTGACGAGATAATAGGGGCAGGCATCAGCACACAGGCCGCAGTGAGCGCAGATCTCCAGCCAGGTGCGTATACGGGATTTGCAGGTATTCTGGATTGCTGTGGCCAGGGCCTTTTTATTCACATCCAGTTGATCCATCTCTTGGTAGTAAGTTACCCCACGCCGGTCACTCAAGAGGGCTTGGAGTTGTTCCATGGTATCTACTGGTGTCTTATTGCAAAGTGATCCTTCGGGCATCTTCTGTTCCTCCTAGTAGCTCAAAGATTAAGCAGTAATTACCAGGCTAAACCCCTTCCTTTCATCCCGCCTCGTTTAATACCGTAATCCATGCCAAGTTGCCCTCTAGACATGAAGAAGAGGACGATATGGGACAGTTTGGTGAGAGGTATGGCTATCAGCATAATTTCAGCGCTGATGATGTGAGCGTAAAGCCAGAACAGGTAGCCTGCTACCTTCAGACTGGCAAGAAAACCGGTGAAAAATGGTGCTACGGTGATGGCCAGAAGCAGATAGTCATAAGCTGAGGTAAGTATCCTGACCTCTGAGAAGGCAATGCGTCGCAGCATCAAGAACAAGGCAGAGACAAGGACCCCGATTGTTAAAGCGTCGGCAACGGGGCCGGGGAGTGTGGTCCAGCTTATGCCCCACCTTTCTCTGAGAATAATATTGTGGGCCAGCAGAAAAATAGGAGTAATCACTATACCAATGTGAAAGACAAAGAAGAGTACGGTCATGGCTGGCCTGGTCTTCCACCTTCGAGTGCCAAAAGGAAGGAGCCAGAAAAAAATCGACCTGAAGGCGCCCTTGACTCCGTGGGAAACGTGCTTGGTGTAGGGAACCCTATCCATTTGCCAACTGAGGCCCCTGACATACCAGACCACACGTACTATCAAGCCAATGAAGAAGATGAGAAATGACAGCCACAGAAGCGGACCTGTTAGAAACTGGTACATTTTACACCCCTCAACTCGGTTAAAACTCCAGCAATTTACTGGAATATTTCTACTACATGCACTGCTGCGGGCTAGGGCAACAATTATAACGATTCAAGCAACCTCAGGAAAGATCAAGACCCTATTTTCGGTTCTTAATCCTCATCCCTTGCAGTGAGGAAGCTCCAGAATCCAGCCAGCGCAAACAGGGTTAATACTATCAGTATGTAAATGACCGCTTTCGTGTGCGTGAGAAAATCCTGCAACGTGTAGAATATGGTGTCCATACCTTTTAAGCCCCCATACAACTAGTGACTGAAAATTACAAATAACGGATCACAATGACTAAGATTTCAGTGTTCCCCGCTGCCGCTTCGCTTTAGACGGGATTTTCGCTTCGCTCCAACAGGTTTCAGCTTCTATGTTTCTTTTTCCTGACACCTGACACCTGACACCCGACACCTTATTTTTACTAATGCACATCCTCGTATTCGGGATGCTCATACAAAATGGGCATCCTGCTCACAATGAATCTAAAGGCGATAAGACCTAGAGTAACCAGAAAAACTGAAATAGCGATTTCCATCCAGCTGGGAAAATACCGGTCACTGGCGGGAAGGTGGTAGTTGAAGGCAACCAGTGACACGTTGAAGCGGTTTACTATCACAGCAAGTACGGCCCAGGCGGAGGTCCATCTGATCAGTTGAACCTTCTTCTCCCGAGCCCCGATGGCAAAGCCCAAGCAGGCAACGCCGAAAAATCCAAAGAGTTCCACCAGGTACCACAGTCCGTAACCTGTTCCGAGCAGTCGCCATTCATCGTCCGCTCCTATCCCCAGCAGTTGGATGGCGATATAACCCGCTATGACATAGGCAGCGGCTTTGCCAAATCCGAGAGCTATGTCGTCTTTTTCCCTCAGGTGGGCTTCATCCATTTTATCGGCGAAAAAACGGTAGGAAAGCGTGGATTCGAATATCACCATAGACAACCCGGCAATAATGCTCGAGACAAAGAAGTAGACAGGTATAAAGGATGAATACCAGAGTGGGTGAAGTTTGGAAGGGGCAATGAGGAAAAGCGCTCCCAGGGACGATTGGTGCAGGGTGGAAAGTATTATGCCGAATACCACCAGTACCAGAGTAAATTTGACCGCGAGGTTCCGTGCTTTCTTCAAGCCGAGCCATTCCAGCGCTGCCGGCGAGAATTCCAGAAAGAGAACAGTGAGATAGAGAGCGACACAAGCAGCCACTTCGAACAGTACCGACGTTGTTCCTGCCTGCACCACAAACGGATAAGGCAATCGCCAGGGTCTGCCAACATCATAATGAAGGGCCAGGACCACAAGCGCGTAGCCCAGGAACCCGGTGAGCACAGCGGGACGTAACGCAGAATGGTACTTTTTCATGCCAAAGATATAAACGGCCGCGGCAGTTACATAGCCTCCGGCGGCCAGAGCCACTCCTGTCAGGAGGTCAAAGCCAATCCATATACCCCAGGCATTATTATCGGAAAGATTGGTTACCGCTCCCAAGCCTCCGGTAAACCGGCGAACAGTGAGGTACAATCCTATCAGCACAATTATGCCGGCAATAATATTGAAGGGGCTGATGAGTGATTTTTCGGTTGTAGTCGCTTCTTGGGACATTAGGAATTCTCCTCGGTTTCGGTGTCGGCAGCTGCTTCCAAAGCTTGCTTTACCGCGGCTTCTATGGCTTTTTCCTTCTCTTGGGCAGCCTTTTTCCAGGCCTCAGAAACCTTCTGATCAGCCTCTGCTTTTGCTTGTGCTATGACTTCGGCAAGGGCCTGCTCTTTCTCCTCCTTGGCAATCTTATCTTTCCTTTTGGACATTGCATAAATGCCCATTAGCAGTAGCGGCCAAGTTCCCACCACCATGGGGACCGCGGCCAGGGCACTTGAGGTGAATTGAGGAGCAGGTGTAATCCCCAGGTCTTCACGCATTCCTATTTTTTTGAAGGGGACTCCTGATAGATAAAGCCAGCTTGTTCCTCCCATCTCGTTCTCGCCATAGATATGATCCAGATAGCGACCAGGGAATCTTCTGATGCGCTCGCGGGCTATATTGAGCAAGTCGGTGCGTTTGCCTAAAGTGAAAGATTCTGTGGGGCAAGCTTCTACGCATCCAGGGAGCTCGCCCTTGACGAGCCGCGTATCATAGCACATGGTGCACTTCCTGATCCGCGGGGTGAGGGCTTTATCATACTCGAAGGTGGGAATGTTGAATGGGCAGGCGAGCATGCAATACCTGCAGCCCACACAGACAGACGAATCGTAAGTAACTGCTCCCGATTTTGTCTTGGTGTATGCTCTAACAAAGCATGACGAGGCGCAGGCAGGCTCCAAGCAGTGATTGCACCCTGTTCTGGCAAATAATGGGGTCTTGACATTCACGCTGCCATCATACTTGTTGATGACCATATATTTCTCGGCATCTGTCCTTCTTTTGTTATCTAAGGCTGAAAGGTCATCAAATGGGCGGTCTGGCGGAGGTAAGTCATTGACCTTGTTGCAAGCCGCCTCGCAGGTTCGGCACCCTATGCACTTGGTATTGTCGTACAGCACCCCAAGGCTGTCAGGATGACCCTCAAAGTGTTTGGTCGTGGCAGCATGAGCTATCTTGCCAAACGCACTGCCACTCAACCCTGCAGCGGTTAACCAGCCGAGAAATTTTCGTCGCGATAGGGACATAAACACACCTCAATAATTAGAACCAATGGCTAGCTATTTCTTCTGTTCCTTGTGACACTCGATGCAATTAAGCGAGTCAGGTTTTTTGATACCCATCTGCTGGTGGCATCCCAGGCACTGCTGATGATAGGCGCCCTTGATTCCAGGCCTCAGAAGTTCCTTCTCGTTAAAGGGCTTGCCATGGCAACTGTAGCAACGGGGAGGCTTCTTGGTAGCTGGGATATTATGATGGCACGCCCGGCAAATTGTACCCTTCTGGCTATGAAAGTATTGAGCCAGCTTGTCGTTCTTAATTTCAGTTACGAGCCGGCGGACAATCCTGCGGTGTGGAAAATAAACAGGCTGGTATTGATTCGACAGGTCCTCGATGGTAACCGTCTCAGGGATATCCTTGTCCCGATAGGTATCGGTCATGGCTGTTCTTGATTTCAACATCATGCTGGCTAGCTGTTCGGGCTTCAGGTTGGCAGTGCTGCGTTGCGGTGGCTTGTTATGGCATTGCACGCAGTAAGAGGTCTGTTGCCTACTCTCTATTGGCATGGAAGCATGGCAGCCCGCACAACTCGGTTTGCTTTGTCTGGAACCATGACATCCTAAACAACTCCTTTCGCTGTCGAGTTGGTGCATGGCCTGCTCAGACCTAACATAGTTGCCTTCCTTTTTGCCTGCGACAGAATGACAACTGCTACACGTATTCAAATCCGCGTGGTGACACACTCTGCAGGTATTATTGTATTTCTCATGAGATTTATGATCGAAAGGTACAGGACTCATCAAAATAGTCGAAGCCGTCTTTGGTCTTTTTACATCTGTCATTACTGCCTGGATGAGGACGACATCGGGCTGATTGCGCTTCATCCTGGGGACGTCCTTGATCCTTTGTATCAATTGAAGCTGCTGCTCGGCGTGGCAACCGCTGCATTTAATTGGCCCCGCTTTCTGGTCCTTAGCCTGTGCCGTCGTCTTCTTTTTGGCCAAGGTTTCTCTGTGGCACTGGATGCAAGATAGATGAGATGCAAGTCTCGTGGAAATCCGATTCTCTTCTGTCTGTTGCTTGTGGCAGTAAAGGCAAGAACCTTCTTTTCCTTTGGCGTAGAATAGTTTCTTGGTCACCTTGTCATACTGGTGATGGCATGTTTCACACTTATCTTTTGCCGCTTCAGTGTGACGGAAATGGAGGGATTTATCAAAAACGATGAGCTCCTTATCAGAGACAGCCTTGGGCTTGCCCTGGTGGCACTGACCGCATTTTTCAACAGGTCCGGCTTTCTCTCCAGCCTTCCGTATCTCCTTGTGACACTGCATGCAGTCGACGTGGTAAATATCCATCGCCTGTTGTCTGCTGGTATCCTTAAGCCGTTTAAATTTAGGGGATTGACGATTATCTTCAGACAAATGGCAGGCTGAGCAATCTTTGTTCTGTGTCTCTACGGCATCAGTATGTAAGTCGTGCAAAAATACCACCGGTGGTTGTTCAAGATCACCGAAGCTCTTCAAGGCATCAATTGCAATGACGTCGGCTCGCAGCAGGGGAGAATCATTGCTGACCTCTTCGACCCCCTGAACTCCGCTTGTGAAAATTGCAACAATCGCAGCTGTAAAAAAGACCCCGGTCAGCAACAGAAGTGATCTTCGCTTCTTCATGGTCAATTCCTATAAGTTGTTGTGGTAGATCGACAATCTATTCAAAGACAATACAGCAGAATTTCCAAGCTCTTCTCTGTGCATCCCCGATATAGGGCTGCTGAGTAGAATCTATCAGCCATCCTTTGTTTTGGAAGAATAGCACTGGGCTGGCTACCCACAGGCTTGCTCCTCGGATACCAATAGATCGTTAATAGTTACGGAATCAAGCTTTGCGTACAGGGCTTCAGTGGCTTGCTTCCAGGCAAGGCGGACTCTGCACTCATCTGACCTGATGCAGTCTTCTGGAGTATACACACAATTTGTCAAGGCGTCTGATCCTTGGAGCCTTCTGACAATGTAGCCTAGAGAGATTTCATCAGGAGCTTTTGCAAGGGCGTGACCACCTTTTGGACCTCTTGTACTTACCACTAGATGGGCCTTTTTTAATGATCTGATTATTTGTTCAAGGTACTTGACCGAAACGTCAAGTGTTTTGGCGGCGTCACCGACGGACACGGGGCTTTGACCGTAGTGGCGGGCCAGTTCCAGAAGTAGCCGGGTACCGCACCGTGTCTTGGTCGTAAG
>JBEQLC010000260.1:0-2798 GCA_040326175.1 Desulfobacteria bacterium
CCGCAGCGAACACTCTAACCGGGCAGACAAGCAAGGCTGCCAGGATCACAGAAGTGATAAATATACTTTTGTTTGCGAGTCTGTTTTTACGCATCGGTTCTCTTTTGCTGATCAACGACCAAAGACGATTGACGAATGTAGAATGCCGAACAATCGAATGATAAATTTCTTTTAGTCCTTCGTACTTTTTCATTCGTCATTCTCCTTTCTACTCCACCAGCTCAAAATCACCCGGTTTCCAGGCTTTGTCGAACCAGGGTTCGAGCGGGCCGTAGAGTCGAAGCAGCACGTTGTAACTCTAAACCTTTTAAACATACTCATAGTTCTCCGTGCTGTTTATTGTTTGTCCGGTGTAATCTTGCTGATCTTCGAACCCTGTAACCCTAAGCCAGCCATCAGGCCCTTCTGATCGAAAAAAAAGGCATAGATGTCATCCTTGGCGGTGGTGGTAGTCAAGGATTTGGCCAAACCCGCGTCTACGACGACGATGGATGGCCCCACACCAATTTCCCAGCCGTCACTCTTATCAAGCCAGTTCATCCCCGAGTCGGTCATGAAAAACAGCACATATCCATATTTCTGTAAGCCGGCCTGTAGACCATATGACACCTGGATAGTGTTGTAGTACCCGCCAGTCTCTCCGCCCTTGAGGAGAGCGCCCTCACCATACTGTCCCCCCACAAGGAAGCCTCCCTTAACGATGCTCGGAAAAACAAGGATGCCTTTTGCCTTGTCACCCATCGCCCTGGCTGAAGGGGATTTTGCATACAAGTTCTCCAGGGCGCTCTTGACATTCCGGTCAATTTCTGCCGCGCTGGCTGCAGCAGCCGAATTCGGGCTAATGAATGTGCTCGCAGCGAAGACAAGCACCAACAGAATGGTTGTCAATTGAAAGTATCTCATCATGGTAACCTCCTTTTCGTATGACTAATTGGCATCCTTGATAAGCGGTATTTTTGCAGCGAGCTCATAAATCAGCGCCGCATTGATCTTGTTCTCGATCTGGTAGTAGCGCACTACCTTTACATCAGGCAGAACTTTGCGGAACTTCTGGAGATAGGTCTGACGAAGTTTCAGACCGAGAGTCTCGATGGTTATATAGTCATCAAGGAGATCCTTTGCCATATTGTCGGTCATCTTTTTATAGGCTTGCGCATAGTCGTCGATCAGCTTCAGTGTCCGTGCGCGAAGAAGAAACAATTCATCCTGATAATTTTCATAGACAGGCCAGAACCCCTTGGCCTCAGCCTCAGTAAGCCGCATGTTCTCGGCGATGAAGAGCTTCTTATCGGCGCGGATCTTCTCAACGACGAACTGCATGTTGTCCGCCGGCTTCTCCTGTGCTGATGCCAGAATAGGCCATACCATCACGAAACCCAACAAAACGAGTATCACTTTGCTTTTCACATTCATTGGTTTACTCCTTTCACCATTTGTTCTTTGGTCAGCATAATTAACTACTCCACCCGTTCAATCTCTCCCAGCCGCCAGGTTTTTTCGTACCAGGCCTCAAGCGGCCCATAGAGGCGAAAGATCACGCTCCAACTTTTGTCGGGAACACTCTGAACCCAGTTGTTCTCCTGGCCTTTCGGCGCCTTGGGGCCGAAGTAGACATCGTAGGACCCATCGGCATTCTTGATCATGCCGGGCTTGTTGTTGTCGATCCCCGGGAACCGCTCGTCGGTCTGCAGCATCGAGCGGGTCTGGTTATCGTAGAGCGTGAAGGACCAGAAGTCTTTGGCCGGCACGTTGGGCGGCACGTGGACCTTGTAGGTCTTGCCGCCGTCCAACGTATTGCTGTCGGCATCTTTGTATGCATAAGCGTATTTCGAGCCCTTTCCGATGATCTTCAAGGCCATGGCGGGCGTAATCCCGGTCGCGTAAAAGTGGAAACCTGCGCGCGCATCCAGCAGCGTGGCCCCCTCACTTACCCAGTCGTAGCTCCCTCCCGGGAACGGATTCAGCCAATTGCTTTCGCCCGGATGGAAATAGAACATTTCGTCGCGGGGAGCCGACCAGATGGTCTTCACCGTGACCGCTCCCGCATTGGCGGCGTCGGTCAGGATCTTCTTCATTCGCGCATCGGGCTTGAAGGGCTGTCCCTTCTTGATGCCGATAGAGGCGAGAACGCCCAGGATCTCCGGGTTCTCTCCATCGCTGGGCTCAGCCTGGACCACTTCGTTCATCTCCTCGAAGATCTTGTAGTCCATGCGGTGAATCGTGTTGACAAACTTACCGGATGCGTTGACGAAGTTCATCTTTGGCGGGTTGTCCTTTTGGGACAGCGGATAGACGCGGACGATCTTCTTTGTTGTATCAACGGCCGGTTTCGGTGAACCGTCCACCTGGAAGCCGCGCCAGATAACCCAGTTGCCATAGGTATTTGTGCGGGCCACGTGATAACCCTTCGGCACAGTTCCCTTATATCCCGGGGGAATGATCAGGAACTTGCCACCCTGGCTTTTGTCCGGTCCGAGGCGCCCGAAGTCTGCGACGTATCTGAACCAGTGATCGTCAATGATTCCCAGAACATCAGGCGGGGTTTCGATGACCATTGGCTCATCCTTCAATTGGAGCCATAGCATCTGGTAAACACTGGTCGTGTTGGCGGTCAGGAACAGCGCCTTGGAGTCCATCAGGTCCTCGAAGAGAACCGCCGTCGTATTGGCCGGGCCGAATTCCAGGATTCCCTTTCGCAGCGCATCCATGGAAGCAATCTGGATACCGCTCAGGAAGGCCTGAAACGCATGCTGGAAGTCCAGGTGGTCGTAGACCTTCTGTACGGTCGCTTTGTCGGG
>JBEQLC010000261.1:0-2764 GCA_040326175.1 Desulfobacteria bacterium
TGACGAGCGACTTGCTGGTGAGTTCTATCTCTCCAGCTCTCTCCTTGAGTTCTTTGAGTCTTTCGATCGCCTCTCTGAGGGTCTGCTCATTCCGAAATACACCCACCTTTTCTGTCATGAGGACCCGAAGGTCATCGCGAATTTCAGAATAGCGCCCACTTCCTTGAGATTCAAGATAATCCGAGAACTGCCCAAAAACGTGGTATCCTGCGTCTTGTGGAAGATTCCCAGGATCTTCTGCTTCATCAAGATAGGCCGATACCCTCTCTCCCACGACCTTTCCCATGGTGATCAACTCCAACAAGGAGTTTGTACCTAGACGATTGTGACCGTGCAGGCTGGCTGCTGCAAACTCCCCGCAAGCATACAGGCCGGGCACTATTTGCTGGGCGTCCTTTTGGACCTCCCCAAATTCGTTGGTCGGTGCTCCACCCATCTGGTAGTGAGCCGTGGGGGCAACCGGACATAGCTCGCTTTGAGGTTCAACCCCCACAAATCTACAGAAGAAGCTGCAAACCTCCTGTATTCTCGTTTTGTGAATGTACTCGGGTAGGTGCCTCAGGTCCAGCCAGACATGAGGAAGCTTGTGATCGGGATGAATGCATCCCCTCTCCTCACGAATTTCTGTCATGATGCACCGAGAAACGAGATCCCGCGGCGCGAGGTCTTTGGCCGTGGGGGCATACCGCTCCATAAACGGTTCGCCATCCTTGTTCCGCAGAATACCACCTTCACCACGCAAGGCTTCACTGGCAAGGATACCAGGGCCAACAATCCCTGTGGGGTGAAACTGTACGGCCTCCAAATCCATTACCGGAAGCCCAGCTTGCAGCATCAGAGCCAACCCATCGCCCGTATTCTGGCGGCAGTTGCTGCTCACTTGATACATACGGGTCTTTCCGCCGGTCGCCATGACCGTGGCTTTTGCCAGAACAGCTACAAACTTTCCGTTCTGTTCCATAAAAACAATGGCCCCTATACAGCGACCATTTCTGAAGAGCAGTTCTGTGGCTACACTTTGATTTAGGGAGACGACCCCGTGCCTCAAGGATTCGGCCCACACCGTATCCATAATCCCCTTGCCTGTGCGATCAGCCTCGTAACAAGCACGAAACGCCTTGACCTCGCCAAAATTAAGCATGTGGCCGCCAAAGGGCCTCTTGGCGATACGGCCTTCCTCGGTACGGCTAAAATGCATCCCATGTCTTTCCAGCCAAAGGATTTGCTCCCACGCCGATTCGCAAACCTTCTTGATAATATTCTGATCTGAAGAGCAATCTGAACCCTTCCAGGTATCGAACATATGGTATACGACTTTGTCCACGGGGTCGTTTGGATCGACTGCCGCCATGCCGCCCTGAGCCGCCGCAGTATGAGACTTTTGGGGACTATACACCTTGGTCACAACGACGACGCTTGTGTCCTGACGCCTCTCGCATATTTCGGCCGCGCATCTTAGGCCCGCCCCACCCGCGCCGATCACCAGTACTTCAGGCCGTAATATCGAATCTATTTGAAGTTTGCTTCCCAACCTTATATTCCCTATACACTCAGGATAAGCTTGACCCCAGCATAAGCAAAGACACCCAAGATAAAACTCATCAGGATTGTAAGCCCGCTTCTCAAGAGCCTGTGTTCCACGTAATCGCCAACAACGGTGTAAAGCCCGAAGCCGGCGTGGAAAAATACGACGCTAACAAAGGCAACATCCAAGGCCTTCATGCCGGGAGCAGAGATCCTTGCCAGTATCGTATCCACATCATGGCCCGCCTTGTAGTTCAAGTGCATGAAGAACATGTGGCCTGAGACCAAAGGAAGGAGCAAGCCCCCTGACACCCTTTGAAGTCTCCACAACATGGCATTCTGTGTGTGCCAGAGCCTTCTATATATAATGGTGCTTGAGATTGCACTTGCTATGGCTACTGTGAGCCAGAAAAAGCCGACAGATACATGTTGATCGCCCATCAACATAAGGAGGCCCAGTGTCAGGATATATATGGTGCTGAGAACAAAGACCCAGCGAATCATGACTGCATCCTGCCTTATGTGAAAACCTTCATACAGAATCAATCTGGTCCCATTCAGAGCATGAAATATGACCGGAACAGCCAGCCCCCATTCAAGAAAGGTGAAAATGAAATTGTCAAGAAACTTCATCTTTGAAGCAAAGGCCTCAGGGTTATACAGTCCCGAAAGAGTATAGACATGAAAAAGCATATAGAGGATCAGTATGAGCCCGGCAATCCTGTGGGCCCAGGTAAGGATGAAGCCCCATCCCCTGGACCCGACATAATACGACAGTCTCTCCGAGCGTTCGAGGATGCCTAGAAGGTATGTCTCAATCATGTTTCTCTGTGCCGATGTATCCATTTGACCTCAGGACAATCATCCTCTGGAAACCATTGTGGGATACTTCAACGTCTTAACACTGCGCTTTGTCTTGTCTTGATCTTCTATCATGAACGTGAACTTTGTCAACACAAGAGTCATGAACCATCAGGCTGAACAAGTGATAGAAACCACTGGGGAATAGTATTGATCTTGGGTAGATATGATCGTCTCGCACCCCGCGCACGAACTGATACCGCAAGAAAGAACCCCTGCCTACACGACGGGATCAAGGGGAACTAAGTAGAACGTGATTCCTTCGTATGACTTGCAGCGGAGGGTTTTATGAAAGACTTGTTCAAGAATGCTATAGTGATTCTCAGTACAGTGTTCCGTTATCCAAATACCGGCAAGGCTTTTATAGCTTCCGAAGGAG
>JBEQLC010000262.1:0-2763 GCA_040326175.1 Desulfobacteria bacterium
GGGATAAGACTGGCAATGAGAGTTGAGTGTTCTTGGTCGCTTTGAACGAAGTTGATCTGTGGGGGGGGGTGTGTAACGTTAGGGTTAATCTACTTCTACTTCTTTTTCGGTTACCGGCAAGTAGATCATGAAGGTAGTACCAACCTCGGGTTCACTGGCGCATGATATGTAACCACCATGGTTTTTGACGATTCCATAGACCATGGATAACCCCATACCTGTTTCCTCACTCAGGTCTTCTTTGGAAAAGAAGGGGTCAAAAACGTGTTCCAAAGTTTCTTGGCCCAAACCCGGACCGGTGTCAGATAAGGTGATAAGCACACACTCTCCCGTTGCAGCACCAGCGTGAGTTCGACGAAAATCCTGGTCTAAAATCATCCTCTTTGTTTCGATGACAATTTTTCCTCCACCCGGCATGGCATCTCGGGCGTTGACAGCCAGGGCCAGTATGGCTTGTTCAATCTGGTTGGGGTCTCCATTAATGATGGTAGGCTCCTTCGCCAAATGGAGCTCAAGCTCGATTGTCTCTGGCATGGTTCTACTCAACAATCTGTGAGTCTTTTTTATTTCTTGGTTTAAGTCAATCGGGTGCTTTTTGCTCTCTATGATGCCGCTGAAAGCAAGTAGTCGCCTTGACAGGACAGCACCCCGGAAGGCTGCGTTCGTTATCTCCAACAGTTCCTGGTATCTTGGATCATCCTGCTCTTTGCCCCACATGAGACGTTCAACGTAACCATGCACTGCTTGAAATAAGTTGCTGAGTTCTTGAGCAACCCCGCCAGACAAGGTAGATATGGCCTCCATTTTCTTGGCTTGGAGTAGCTGGGTCTCCAGCTTCCTCTTTTCCTCCTCCGCTTTCTTGCGCTCGGCGATTTCTAGACGCAACTCTTCGTTTGAGTTCTGAAGGTCAGCGGTACGTTCCTGCACCCGTACTTCAAGTTCTTGGGTTGTACTCAGTAACTTTTCTTCGGCCCGTATGCGATCGGTGATGTCGGTGACCACCGCAATGCTACCCTTAAAGCTGCCATCCGAGGACAAAATCGGTCTCGGTGAAATAACTACGAATGCCTTCTCTCCATCTTTCCTGAGCAAGGTGAGCTCGTATTGATCACCTTTGCCTGTCTTTCTTCTAGAAATCTGTTCTGAAAAGATTTTCTTGTCTGCCTCCGCTTGAAAGTCTGAGGCTAAACGCCCGATAACCTCGTCGCGAGAGTAACCGATGATTTCGCAGAATCGATTGTTAGCAAAGGTAATCCGCATGTTTTCGTCGATCATTGCCAGACCGTCGTTTATTGCTTCAGCCAAGGTGCAGGGCTGCGCTTCCTCCGGAAACTTCTCCGCGTCTATCTCAAGCTGGCCAGCTATGCCTTCCAGTTCAACAATACGTTGGCATAGGTTAAGGTAGCCACCTTTTGGTTGCTCTTTTTGGTCATGGCGATCATTCATTATGACGGACTCCAAAGGATATGACGAAAGCGTTACTGGGAGTTTGCAAATATAGTGCCTGAAGGTAAATTCAGCGGGGATAATTGTTGTCAAATGATTTTTTGCTGTATTGCTGCTATATTGGGGCTAATGCTGGGGGGAAGGCGGATATTGCTTTGTATTTTCGGCTTGTAGCTGTGGGTTTACTTTTTGTCGTTTTTTTCTTCGGCATTTCATGTGACCGTGGGCAGCCAAACAGTGGGGGAGGGGAGAGAAAGGTGATAGACATTGACAAGACCGTGGAGCGACTACAGGAGCACGTGCAGCAGCTTACGGTCACCATAGGTGAGCGTAGCGTCCGTTTGCCTGAGAACCTGGAGAAGACGGCAACCTACATTGAATCATTTTACCAGGAAATTGACCTGCCGGTCCACAGGGAATCCTATCCCTACCGGGATTTTACGGTGTCCAATATAGTCGCCAACATTGATTTCAGCGCAAATCCGAACAAACACTACCTGCTGGGAGCTCACTATGATTCTGTGTGGGGCACGGTTGGCGCAGATGACAATGCCAGCGCCATTGCCGTTCAGTTGGAGACAGCCAGGCAATTGCGGGCCAAGCTAAAAGAAGAGAAGTTGGATCTGCGGGTGAAATTTGTCTCCTTTGCCCTGGAAGAGCCTCCGGTTTATGGTACCATGCGCATGGGCAGTAAAGTCCACGCCAAGAATGCCAAAAAAGAGAAGGAAAAGATCGACGGCATGCTCTGCCTGGAGATGGTGGGCTATACCTGTCACCAACCAGGCTGCCAGAGCTATCCCTTCCCCCTGATGTTTATGGGTTATCCCAAGGAGGGAAACTTCATCGGCATCGTGGGGAACCTCAGCTCCAAAGGTTTAACCAGTTCTCTTTACAAGGCCTTCCAGAAAAACCGTGATCTACCGGTAATCAAGCTAACCGTACCCCTCGGGGGCTGGGCAATGCCCTCGGTACGACTCAGTGACCATGCCTCCTTCTGGGACCAGGGTTACAAGGCGGTGATGATCACTGACACAGCATTCTATCGCAATCCCCACTACCACCAGCTTTCAGACACCATGGACAAGTTGGACTTCCAATTCATGGCAGAGTTGGTGGAAAGTTTGGTCATATTTTTCATGGAAAGAGGCAAGTGAGAGCTGAAGTATTGTAAAATCTCAAATTCTAATAAACGCCTATGCATTTAACTTCGCAAATGACTTCTTTTCCCTCTGAGGAGCCGTGTCGCCATTCGTCATCCCGGCCAAGTCCCGCAAAGCGGGACGCGAGCCGGGATCCAGACAACGTCCCCGCGAAGGC
>JBEQLC010000263.1:0-2761 GCA_040326175.1 Desulfobacteria bacterium
CTCATGAATTTGATGTGGTCCATCTCGACAGCACATTTTTCCGGAAGGTCATCCACTTTTGGATTTAGCTTGAAAAAGCCTCCAAGTGATCCAGGTTTGGCTCCTGTGCGTTCTTCAATCATCTCCTTCATGTCGGAAATGGGGACAATGGATTGGGGATTAGGAATGCCTAAAGCCGCTGCCAGATTGGCATCGGGATCGGCGTCTATTGCCAAAACCCTCTTGCCTTCATCACTCAACGTCTTTATTAAGAGGGCAGCAAAAGTGGTTTTCCCCACCCCACCCTTTCCACTAATGGCCAATTTCATGAACTTTCTGCGATCCTTCCTAATGTCTCAGGGCTGTTTGTCCAAGAAGCCATTTCAAAACCTCGTTTGAGCTTATTTTGCGGACTTTTGTTGAAAGCGCTTGGCGAAGCGACGCGTCAAAATCTTGAACTGTCTGAGGGCGTTAGCCCGAGTTTTCAAGATTTAGCGCAGTGAGCTTAGCGCTTTCCAAAAGCCGCGAACCGGCGATAAAGGAAGTTTTGAAATGACTTCAAGTATACTGAAGTCATACCTTTTGTCAAACTCACCATCCAATCCGACCATCTCTGTGCTCTTCCAGAGGTTTTTATAGAAGGTCCAGAACAGTCCTCAGGCTATCATTCAGAGCGGTCATTTCCTGAGCGGCAGCCTCGAGTTTTGAAGCGGCTTCCTTCGATCCGAACGCTTCAGCCCGCTGAGCCCATTGTCGGAACTCCTGGGCGTGGTCGAGATTGTGTTCTATCCAGTAGGCTAAAAGAATCCTCAGCTTTTCCTGGTCGCTCATCGACCCCATAGGCCCTCCTTAGCAACCTGCGAAGCAGGTGGCTTTGGTTTCCGGCCGAAGGCCGCGAAACAAAGCAGGCACGTCGGTGCCGTTGATCTAAGTCTGCTTGCAGACAACCGCAACGCCGCAGATGGGCTTTTTGCAAAGCCGTCAAGGCTCGTCGTCCTTCTTGTGCGGCCCGCCCTGACTATGTTTGTGGTCGTATCTTCCGTGCCTGTGGACGTGAACATGTGTGTGAGGAATACTCTCTTCGTCAAGAGAAATCTTTCCGTTAGCCATATAGCTGATGAAGTCGGTTGTCTTCATGAGGAAGTCCATATTATGGGAAACAAGAATATAGGAAAGGTCAATATTATGCAGAATGTCTGTAAGTCGCCCCTCAGTGGCTTCATCCAGGCCTGTGGCTGGTTCGTCCAAGAGTAAAACGTCTGGTTCCATGGCCAGAACAGTAGCAAGGGAGACCAGCCTTTTCTCTCCGCCGGATAGCTTGTATGTTATCCTATCCTCAAACCCGGCCAAACCTAAGGATTCCAACGTATTCCGGGCAATGGCCTTGGCTTCATCCTGTGACTTGCCTAGATTCAAAGGGCCAAAGGCAACATCTTCAAGAACTGTAGGACTGAACAATTGGTCGTCAGCATCCTGGAAGAGTAGTCCGACTCTTCGGCGAACATCTCTGAAGTCCTTTTCCTCCCTGACAGGGCTCCCGAAGATCTCGACTCTCCCGGAAGAGGGTTTCAAGAGTCCCATAACGATTTGAAACAGGGTTGTTTTCCCGCTTCCGTTGGGTCCTATCAAGCCCATTCGGTCTCCCTTGTAGAACGACAGGTTGAGTTCATCAAGAACTGGCGCCCTCCCCGGATAGCCGAAGGATACGTTCTCTAAATTAATTATCAGGCTATTTTTCCCCATTCCAGTACCCCTAATGCTGCCACCAAAGCCACCATCACAATGAGGGAGATCACGTCCACGGTTCTCAGGGAAAACCCGCTCAGGCTGTAGAGCCTACCCCTGAAACCCCTACACAACATGGCATTGTGAACTCTTTCCGCGCGATCACAACTCCTGACTAGAAGCATCCCCACCAAGTAAGCAATGGTCTTATATGTGTGCAAATTTGTTCCCGGGCGAAACCCTCGAACCTTCATAGCATGCACCAGCCGGACATACTCCCGGCGTATGACATGGATATAGCGGAAGGTGAAGAAGAAGAAGTGGACAATCTTCTGAGGGACCTTCAGTTCATGCATGGCATGGCCCAAGGTCGGGATGGAACTTGAGGCAACCAGTGCGATCAATACAGTCATAATAGCATTCGATTTAAGACTAATCTGGGTGGCATACAACACCCCTTCATGCGTTCCCACCAGTGGACCCACTGAAAATAGCGGTTCACCTCGCACTGTAAAAGGGAGAAAGAACCAAAGAAAAAGGATGAAGACATTTACAGGGACGAGACGACGGACAAGTTGCCTCATCGGCACCCTTGCCAACAGCATAATACACATGCCCAAGACCAGGGCCAACATCAGAACTGCAAACCGGTTGGAGACTGCAACAACAACGGAGAAAAGGGAGACTGCAACAATCTTGACACGAGGATCAAGATGGTGAATCAAGGAATCACCACTGCCAAATTCTTCTCCAATCATCTCATTTTCCTTGAAACCGGTTCTAACTCCTTTTTCCACGATACCTAAAATACAAAGCAACACCCACAAGGCCAAAGATATAACCTATGCCGGCAATCACATCGCTAATTTCGGGATCGTCATCAAGAGATTCGGTCAGCATATTAACAATCGGTGCAAGCTTTCTGTCCAGGGACTCATCTATAAGACGTTGGACTTCCTCCCTGCTCAAACCGACAGTTTCCGGGACAGGCGACTCCTTTTCCACCTTGGGGCCCGTCAAAGGTATAACCTCTTGAATGTGAGTTTCAACGCCGACT
>JBEQLC010000264.1:0-2754 GCA_040326175.1 Desulfobacteria bacterium
CAGTTACCAATGACATTCATAGCACTGTCCTCTCAAGAAACTCGATACTATTAACATTTGTTTGGCCCAATTGGAATAGTAAAATGTCCGAACATTGGCACGTCGGACTTGAAGCCGCTTCGTTTCCACGGCAGAGATAGTATGGCTGACACGAATTGCGGGTTGCATTGACTTTCGCTCATAGCCGGCTTAGGATATCGCTATACTGAGACGCGCTACATGTGGTTGCCAAACAGAAGACAAAGAAGTGGGCGGCGGCATTTCTGATGAACGATACAAGAGTATTTATTCACGGCCTAGTTAGCAGCAGCCAAGGCACCAAGGGACTGTTTTTTCGGAAAAGATACCCTGACATGATCATCGAGGATTTCCGGGGACCCCTTGACCAGCGGATGGAAAAACTGAACAAGGTCACAGCAAACAAGGAATCGTTGATCATGGTCGGCTCAAGCTACGGGGGGTTGATGGCTGCGATATTTGCATTCAATAGCCAGGAGAGGGTCAAGAAGCTTATCCTTTTGGCACCCGCCCTTGTTTCTGAGGGGTTTGAGCCGTATTTACAGAGCAGAATTGATGTGCCCGTGATCATTTATCATGGAAGAGAGGACGATGTGGTTCCCCTGGCACCTGTTCACGCGATTGCCGGCAGGATCTTTGAGAATCTAACCTTTAACATGGTTGACGACGACCATGTCCTCAGCAAGACTTTCCAATCGATTGACTGGGACAATCTTCTTTAGGGCCTAGCGGTGGTATTGAAGTGAATCCGTGATGATCGAAAAGAAGATCAATTCATTATCCTTATTGTTTTTCGAGAATCTACTAAGATACGAAGACATCGATCACTTTGTGTCGACCCGGACAGGAGGCCGCAGTTTCTCGCCCTATGATTCTCTGAACCTGTCGTTTAATGTCGGGGATGATCCCGAAAAGGTTCTCAAGAACCGCAAGCTGCTTGCCGAGGCTCTCAGCATTCAGCTGACCAGCCTGACGACCGCCAAACAGATTCACGACGGTCACGTCAAAGTCGTGTCGCAAGGGATGCGTGGGAGGGGTTGCGGGGATTACCGGGGAGCGATCAATGGCACAGATGCGATGGTGACCAACGTGCCGGATATATGTCTTATGATTCTTCTGGCTGACTGTGTGCCGATCCTGTTTTGTGATCCCTCAAAGAGGGCGGTCGGTGTGGCTCACGCGGGCTGGAGGGGAACGCTTAGACTGATCGCCGAAAAGACGGTGAAAGCCTTACAGGAACACTTTGGTTGCTTGCCAGAAGATATAAAGGTCGGCGTTGGACCATCTATAGGGCCCTGCTGCTATGAAGTGGGCAGGGGGGTCGTCTCTGAGGTAGAGCATGCTTTCGGAAGCAGGAACCATTACATCAAAAGCGAGTCTCAGGAAGGCAAAGGGTATTTTGACTTGTGGGGAGCCAACCTAATACAACTTCTCCGGACCGGCATTCCCGAAGAAAACATAGAAACAGCAAGGATATGCACGCGTCACCATACCAACTCGCTCTTTTCTTACCGACACCAAAACGGAAAGACAGGCAGATTCGGGGCAGGGATCCTTATTCGGTAGACTTTTCTGGGGTCCGCGATCCATACCACTCGATCTGGCGACATATACCCCGGACCATCCTGACATCCCGCGCTCGCATGTCCACCCGAGAGAAGAACCGACGAACATGCCCCATCCAGTAATCAGGATTTTCAGCGTTGATAAAGCTTATGTTGACTAAGGTCTCTTTTAATTGCCCGTACATGGCCTCAAGCTCGTGGTGGGTGGCCAGTCGGGGCGCAAAGTCGGTAGCATCCTCTCGGCTTGTCAAAAGAACCTCATAGCAAAGGATCATGACGGCTTGGGCTACATTTAAGGATGCGAACTCGGCCGTGGGAATCGTCACCATTGCATGACACAGCCTCAACTCCGCATTCGTCAGCCCCCGGTTTTCAGGGCCAAACACAAGGGCTACGAGGTTTTCCTGGGAGATGGGAACCAAGGTTTCGGCCACTTTCCGTGGATTAGAGACGGCTGGACGTCGGCTCCCGACCCGCGCTGTGGTGCCCACTACGTATTGAAAGGGAGATAGGGCTGTTTCCAGGTCTTCATAGACCTCCATTTTTTCCACGAGGTCGGCTGCAAAATGCGTGGCCATCTTGAGGATTCGTGTCAGGTCGCAATCACGGGGTTCCACCACAATGAGCCGGCTGATCCCCATGTTTAGAGCTGCGCGGGCCGATGCCCCGATGTTTTCAGGGTATTTAGGCCTGTGGAGGACGACGGCCATATTGTCTAGATTGACACGCATAGTTATGAAACGATCCTGGACGTCTATGTACCTCCAACCAGCTCAGAAGCATCAAAAAAGTAGCTGATCTCCCGGACCGCAGTCTCCGGGCTGTCCGATCCATGCACAGCATTCCGGCGACCATCTGTGCCAAATTCACGGCGAATCGTACCGTCTGCGGCTTCTGGCGAATTGGTGGCACCCATAAGTGCTCGGCTTCTCTTGATAACATCCTCGCCCTCAAGTACCATGACCACCGACGGACCAATAGTCATGAATTCAGTCAGCCCATCAAAATAAGAACGGCCTTCATGTTCTGCGTAAAACTCTTTTGCCTGAGTCTTTGACAGGTGAACCATCTTCATCCCCAGGATATTAAGGCCTGCTTCTTCAAATCGCGTTATTATTTGTCCGATGACGCCCTTTCCAACAGCATCCGGCTTAATGATCGACAAAGTCCT
>JBEQLC010000265.1:0-2729 GCA_040326175.1 Desulfobacteria bacterium
ATTTTCAACAACTTTTTCCTCCGAGGCTTCGAGTTTGTCTTCCATTTCCTCGTCCAGTGACCCTTCCTCTTTCTTCACCATGGTCTCGACCTTCTTCAAGAAGAAAAACATCATGAGAATATACTGTACCGCAATGAATAAAATGACCCCGAAGGCAATGGTCATGTTGTCTGGCTTCGTGTAGAATATTACCCCTACGGCGATCAACATTCCAAACACCGGCACACCTAATATTGCCATGACAAAGGTTCGATTCTTGTTCAATACCTGAGCCACGGATAGTTTATCCTCACTCAAATCGGTCGCCAATAATAACAAGGGGATAGGAAAAAAGGTTCTTATCGAAATGAGGATCTACTTTTTAACAAGCTTTACCTCGGTGGGAATTATGTTGATTATCACCCTTCGCTCATCACGTTCCCGAGGGAACCAGAACCTATCTTTTTGAGCCGGGTGCCAGTATAGCCACCACCACTCCCATTTCGCGAGAACCTCATCTTCCGGAGCGAAACTTGCTTTGCCCTTGATCTCGTAAAACTCGCCCCTTTTCTCACCTGGAAAAGTAAGGGTCACAGAGTTGTTCAGCTTGATATCCTTTACCTTTTTGGTATCCTTCTCTGTGGGGAACCATATTGTGCCATATGGATCCTCGTTATAGTTGGTCATCTGGCGGGTGTTCTCCTTCTCGCCGTAGGTGGTCATGAAAATTACCTTGGCTTTCTTGAAAGCTTCCTCCAATCCTGTTAGTTTGTCCATAACATCAGCTCGATGAATGATTAAGGGGAATTGTGGGTAATAAATTAGGGACTATGGGGAGGACTTGTGATCTCGGGCGTTCTCACAGGCTCTACCGTTTTCAGGGTTTTCTCGAGCCCACGAAGCCTGTTTCTAAGGGTGACCTCAGTGGTCCCGGCCGCAGCTGCTACATCCTTCTGGATGCGCTTGTCATCGTTCCGTATGCACGCCATGTAAAGCGCCGCCGCAGCCAAACCCCTTGGATCCTTTCCGCTGAGCCCGTTCCTATTTCTTGCCTGCCTAAGGATCTCAACTGCCAGTTGCTCGGTATCTCTGCGCAGATTAAGCTTGGCCGCGATGCTGGGGATGAACTTCATTGGCCCATCAATGGGCATCTTCAGGTTCATCTCCTTGAGGAGAAGCCTATATGTCCGGGCGATCTCCCCGTGCTCCCTGGGCGATAGCTTTGAGATCTCTTTGAGGGGCCTCGGTACGGCATTCTTTCTGCACGCGGCGTAGATAGTTGCCGCCACAAAGGCGTCGATGCTCCTGCCCCTGATGAGGTCCATCTTTAATGCCTTGCGGTAGAGGATGGCGGCCTGCTCCTTGATGCTTTGGGGTAGGTGTAGCGCCGCTGTCATCCTGTCAAGCTCGGCCATGGCTATGCTAAGGTTCCTTCTCCATGTCTCATCGAACTTGCTTCGGTTGTCGTACCTTCGGAGCCTATCCATCTTGATGCGGGTCTCGTCCTTGAGCCTGTTGCCGTTGGCGTCCCTGTCGCCCTTGAACACCGTGGACAGCCCCTTGTCGTAGAGGGTGTAACTCATGCCGAGCCCCGTCCTTTGACGGCTGTTTCTCTCATGGGGGGTGAACGCACGCCACTCGGGACCCATGTTTATCTGGTCTTCCTCTATCACAAG
Organism: Desulfobacteria bacterium; assembly: GCA_040326175.1. Lineage (GTDB taxonomy): Bacteria > Desulfobacterota > Desulfobacteria > Desulfobacterales. Next base: position 1,656 of record JBEQLC010000265.1, read on the forward strand.
CCCACAGTTTGAGCACACTACCTCACCGTTCTGGTAGTCACTGACGAAATCAGCGCCCCCACATCTTGGACATCGATCCTTGTTTTCCTTTTGCAGTCTGCTCACATCTAACACTCTTATTTTTATAAAATGCAGTATGGATAATTTACCAATACGTAAATTATAAATTTGGTGATCTTTATTTAAGTATTTCGAGGACAAGCTGAATGCCGAAACCAAAAGGAACGTGCGGGGCGACCAAAATGAAGATTCTGTCAGTCATTTACACGCACCAACAGCTTGGTAAAAAGAGCTATGGATACAACATTTGGCTGTGCCTCAAGACCAATTTTTACGTCTACATAAATGACAGCGATATCAGGAACGTGTACCACCACCTCAACGACTTGCATAAACTGGGATACATCATAAAGTGCCCAGAAATGTCAGATGAGGTGAAGCAGTGTTACAAGATAACTGAGGATGGAACCGGGTTAAAGTCGAGGTTTGATCCCTTCCTAGCCATTCTGGAGAACTGTGCACTGGCCTAGGCCTTGGTCAATCTAACCTTATCGCCCTTGACAAGAAAGACATTGGAATCAAATGAAACAACCACTTCATTTCCATCAATTCTCAAGACTGTTCCCTCGGCCCTGAGTGAGTCCCTGAACTCATGCAGCTGATCCTGAATCCGCTTAAAGTCCTTGATGTATTTGGCTCCCGTCTCAGTAATAGTGGAGCTGCCTCCACCGAGCCTGCCCCCCTTCGATGCCACTATGAGGGATTCCCCCAGTTTCTCCTCCGCCTTCTTGATGAGCCCCCAGGCGTACCTGTAGCTCATGCCTAACTGCTGGCTTGCCTCCTTGAGCGTCCCCGTCCTCTCGATGGCGATGAGGAGAGTGTAGACCCCCGGACCGAATACGTAACCGTCCTCGGTCTCCAGCCACAGCTTGAAGGCGGGTTGTGGTTCACTCATGGGCTTCAATAATGGACTAGCTCGACGGGTTATAACGTTACCCAGCGGGCGCACGCGTTCAGAATCGAAGTCAGACCAAGCGAGGGCTCAGTCCTGACCGTCGCGAGGGAGGTTCCAGC
>JBEQLC010000266.1:0-2708 GCA_040326175.1 Desulfobacteria bacterium
CACCAGATGCGAATATCCTTCTCAAACGTTGGGCAATCTCCCAAAATCTCCAAAATGTCACCAGGTTTAATGTCGGGAGCCCGAACAGCTATCTTGAGAACCGGCTGGGGGCACTTCAGGCCAAGCGTATCCAAAACTTCTGTTGCCATTGCTATGTCTCCTTACTCAAAGTCCCGTGGTACAATCACCCTTATCAACTTCTTTTTCTTGTCATATAGGTTCACAACCGTCGGCGGTTCTCCCGTAACACAGTGGGTGGCACAGGCAAGGCACGGATCATAGGCCCGGAATGCCATTTCTATCATGTTGAGTATGCCATCAGAAACGCGACCACCCTTTATGAGGGACCGGGCGGCCTTTTCAATCGACATACAAATGGCCGCAGCGCTATTCTGTGTGGCGACCAACAGGTTTAACTTTTCTACTATGCCTGCCTCGTCGGTTTCATAATGATGAAACAGGGTTCCCCGCGGGGCTTCGCACGCCCCAAAGCCTTCCTTGGGGGTTTGATTAGAAAGATTCCTCACGTTAGGATTCGCGAGCTCGTCATCTCCGGCAAGCTGATCCATTCTCTCTGCAGCATAAAGGACTTCAATGAGCCTTGCCCAGTGATAGGCCAGTGTATTGTGGACAGGCTTGTTCCCCAGGGTATCAAACATTTTCTCGTACTCGGTCTGGGCCAATGGTGTGGCCATACCTTCGGCAGCATTGAGGCGAGCAAGCGGGCCAACCCTGTAAACACCGCTGCCCTCTCCGTCAACAAATCCCTTCCAGCCGATGTCCTTCAAATACAGGAGTTTCAGATAGCTCCACGATTCAACGCGTTCCTCCAGATGCTTCAAGTAGTCTTTCGCCTCGAACTTGGTGAACTCGTTGCCGTTCGGATCAACGACCCTGATTTTTCCATCATAGAAATTGACCCTGTTTCTATCATCCACCATGCCCATGTAGTAAGTCTCACTACGGAACATGTCACCGTTCAACAGGTCGCTGAACTCTTTGTTCTTGAGCACATCATTATGAAATATCTTCAAAGTGAACTTGGCAAACTCCACGGCATCTTTTGTAACAACCTGTATTTCGACTTTTTCTTCCTCAGTCAGGGCCTTGGAGATGCCGCCGGGAAGTCCGCAGACAGGATAAAGGGAGCTGCCGCTGATCGCGGCATTCACGCCTCGCACCCTGTTGCGTATGTCAATCGCTTTCTTCCCAATTTCAATACCCAGTTTACCTAATACTCCGAAAATGTTTCTCTCAGCAGCCGGCGCATCCGGACCAACGATCAAATCTGGTCCGCCCAGAATAAGGAAATGCAAAAGATGGTCCTCAAACATAAACGCATTATACATGAGTTCCCTGATCTTCTTTGCAGCGGGAGGGGGCTCCACCTTGAAAAGATCATCCAGTGCCTTACTCGACGCAGTATGGTGGGCCGTAGGACATACCCCACAAATCTTTTGTGTGATAGTTGGCATCTCTTCCACCGCTCTGCCCTCACAGAACTTCTCAAAACCCTTGAAGTCCGGCACCTGCAAATAGGCACGCTCCACATCGCCCTTCTCGTCAAGAAAGATGTCAATCTTTCCGTGTCCTTCCAATCTTGTTATCGGGTGGATTGTGATGCGTTTGCTCATGGCACTATCCCGGGATCTTTCCCTTTAATAATGATGAAGCCAAGCTGTACCTGTAGAATAGCCCGGCCGGATCAGGTATTGAATCCGCTATTCTTTCTAATTCTTTCTCGTCCGTTGAGTCGATCATAGACGCCAGAAAAGACAAAGATTTTGCCCCTTGATCTCTGACATCATCAGTCGGACCAAAGCAGCCTCGACAGGGCATGTTTGCATGGATGCACCTTGCCATGCAACCGCCCCTCGTAGCCGGGCCAAGACAGATGAGTGCCTGGTTCAGGAAACACTTCTCAGGATCCCATTCAGTTTGGTGAAGTCTTTTAAACTCTTTTATTCGTAATCTTTCGGGTCTGCTATCTCTTCTGGGGCATGTATCGCAGAGTGCCTTCTTTTCCGCCAACACGCTTCCCTTAGGAGGAAGCCTCCCCTCCAGGGCCATGATGATCGCATCTCTGATCAGCTCGGGTGTTGGCGGGCACCCTGGAATATAATAGTCCACATCCACCACCTGGTTCAGGGCCCTGACACGATCATGGAAACCCGAAAGCTTTAATGCTCTCCCGTACGCTACGCTTTGAACTTCGGGCAAAGTCCCCTCAGGATTATTTACGGTTGGAACTTCCTTGTATGATCGATCCAGCACATCTTGGCGCTCGAAAAAATTGGCCAGACCGGGTACACCACCGAGATGTGCACAGCTTCCGTGGGCCATCAGCACTTCAGATTTCCTTCTCAACAGTCTGGCCATCTCTTCTTGTTCATCCATTCTGATGGCCCCGTTGATGAGAGTCGCGGCAATCTCCCCATCATTTAGGGCTTCGAGGTCCTTGTATTTGAAATCCATGGCCACTGGCCAAAACACAATATCCGCCATTTCGGAAACTTGCAGGATATCTTCGGCCAGATCAACGACCGACTCCTCACATCCTCCACAGCTCGAACACCAATACAGGGCGATTTTAGGCTTTTCTGTCATACGGCTTAATTTCCCAGGACGCACAGTTCAAAAGGGAACTTTGAGATTCGGCAACATAGAAATATGCGATCGAAACCCTCGTATCCCATGTGAAGCCTCCC
>JBEQLC010000267.1:0-2703 GCA_040326175.1 Desulfobacteria bacterium
CAGAGATTAACCTGTCAACGGTCAACCGTGAACCGTGAACCTGACAACCTGAGTAGTTACGATGATTGAACAGAACAAATCAACAATCGACAATCGACAATCGGATAACGAACCTGGAGGAGAAGGATGAGAAGTGACAGCGTGAAATCTGGTGTGGAGCGCTCTCCGCATCGGTCTCTCTTTAAGGCCATGGGTTATACAGACGAAGAATTGCGTAGGCCTTTGATAGGAATTGCCAATTCGGCCAACGATATCATACCAGGGCACGTGGAACTGGACAGGATTGTAAATGCTGTCAAGGCCGGTGTGTACATGGCGGGTGGCACCCCTATTGCCTTTGGCACCATTGGGATTTGTGATGGGATTGCCATGAATCATATAGGGATGAAGTATTCGCTGGGAAGCCGTGAACTGATTGCCGACTCGATTGAGGTGATGGCTGTTGCCCATGCCTTTGATGCCATGGTGATGGTGACAAACTGTGACAAGATTGTGCCCGGTATGCTGATGGCTGCGGCGCGGCTGAACCTGCCAAGCGTTGTTGTTAGCGGAGGGCCCATGCTGGCCGGCACGCATCAGGGGAAAGAGATAGACCTTGTCAGTGTCTTTGAAGCGGTGGGTGCTGTCAGATCGGGCAAAATAGATGAAGCAGAACTCTCTGATATCGAAGACTCGGCATGCCCTACATGCGGTTCTTGTGCGGGTATGTTCACGGCCAATTCCATGAATTGTCTGACCGAGGCCATAGGAATGGGTCTTCCTGGTAACGGAACCATTCCGGCGGTTATGGCTGCTCGCACGCGTCTGGCCAAAGAGGCAGGAATGAAGGTCATGATGCTCTTGAGGAAGCGCATAACACCCAAAAAGATCATGACTGAGAAGGCGTTTGCAAATGCCATGGCCGTGGATATGGCCCTTGGCTGCTCCACAAATACAGTGCTGCATTTGATGGCTATTGCCGAGGAGGCCGGTGTCAGACTCGATCTAGATGCCTTCAATCGTGTGAGTGCAAAGACACCTCACCTTTGCAGTTTGAGCCCGGCAGGGAAGCATCACATTCAGGATCTCGATCGGGCGGGCGGCGTTAGTGCCGTGATGAAAGAAATCTCACGCAAAAGGCTGATTCACACTAACTGTCTAACAGTCACAGGTCAGACCGTAAAAGAGAACATCAAAAGAAGTCGGATCAGAGATAAAAGTGTCATTCGTCCATTGGAGAGGCCGTACCATAAGCAAGGGGGACTTGCTGTCTTGTTTGGCAATCTGGCCCCTTCAGGGTGTGTTGTGAAGCAATCAGCTGTGGTGCGGGACATGCTGCGTCACGAAGGTCCAGCCTGCGTATTTGACAGTGAAGAAGAAGCCACGCCAGCCATTATGGGGGGTAGGATCAAGAAGGGGGACGTGGTAATCATCCGCTATGAAGGGCCCAAGGGTGGACCGGGGATGCGAGAAATGCTGGTCCCCACATCAGCCATTGCCGGTATGGGCCTCGACGCCGACGTGGCCCTGATTACCGACGGCAGGTTTTCAGGGGGAACTCGCGGGGCTGCCCTTGGACACGTGTCACCTGAGGCAATGGAGGGCGGGCCCATTGCGATTGTTCAGGATGGAGACAGGATCGCTATCGATATTCCCAAACGCCGCATCACCTTGAAGGTGCCTGACAAGGAGATTGAGGCGAGGCTTTCAAAATGGCGACGTCCTAAAGCCAAGATATCTAAGGGATATATGGCTCGATATGCGCGCATGGTCTCTTCAGGTGGTGAAGGGGCGGTGGTGAGGTGAGTTTGAGGTAAAGCGCCTGAGTTCAATCCGGAACCGGAAATTATTTTAGAGGAGGAGGAACCTTGAGAACATTAACAGGAGCACAAATCATCATGGCCGTGTTAAAAGAGGAGGGCGTCGACACCGTCTTCGGCTTTCCGGGCGGCGTCGTCATTGACATTTTTGACGAACTTGCCAGGACAGACATCCAGCACATTCTGGTGCGCCATGAGCAGGGGGCGGCCCATGCGGCAGATGGATACGCCCGGGCAAAGGGGACTGTGGGCGTCTGTCTGGTCACTTCAGGGCCCGGTGCTACCAACACTGTCAGCGGACTCGCCTCTTCCTACCTGGATTCAATCCCGGTAGTTTGCTTGACAGGGCAGGTTCCCACAGCGCTCATTGGAAACGATGCCTTCCAGGAAGTCGATATTGTCGGCATCACCCGTCCCTGCACCAAGCATAACTACCTGGTCAAACGGACGGAGGACCTCGCGCGGGTGCTAAAGGAGGCCTTCCATATTGCTCGATCAGGCCGGCCCGGACCGGTATTAGTCGATCTTCCAAAAGATGTGACCCAAGGCAAGGCAAGATACGAGCCCTTGCCACCACCCGAGATGCCGTCTTACAATCCGACATACAAACCCCATATAAGACAATTGCGCAAGGCAATAGGGCTTATCATGGAAGCCGAAAGACCGGTTATCTTTTCCGGCGGTGGGGTGATTCTTTCGGGAGCGTCTAAGGAGCTGACCCAGTTTGCCAGAAAGGTGCACGCCCCTGTCACAGCGTCTCTGATGGGTCTCGGCGGTTTCCCGGGGACCGATCCACTTTGGCTGGGCATGCCGGGCATGCACGGTACTTACCGGGCCAACATGGCGATAGGGTCATGTGATCTGCTTATCGGCGTTGGTGTGCGTTTTGATGACAGGGTAACCG
>JBEQLC010000268.1:0-2694 GCA_040326175.1 Desulfobacteria bacterium
GTTCCGAGGCGTACCTGCACGGTACGTCGCAGGGGCCGACACCCGAGGACGCCAGGAAGGACGGCCATATCCGTGGTCGCAGCAAGTAACTCATGAAATATCCGGGCGAGGTGAGGAGGTCAACATGGAATTTGGAATGTGGAGTAGGAGCAGGGTAAAAAGAATTGGCATCGTGGCCACCCGGTTGGCAGGGACAGACGGTGTTTCCCTGGAGTCTGACAAATGGGTGCAGGTTATGGAGGAGCGGCGCCTCACCTGTTACTATTTTGCTGGGGAGTTGGATCGTCCCCCAGAGCGATCATATCTTGCTGAAGAAGCCCATTTCAACCATCCCGAGATCCAGGAAATTCAGCAAGCCAGCTTCGGTGTCACCACACGTCCTCGGTCACTGACCAAGAAGATTCAAGAGATTAAAAGTAGACTCAAGGATGATCTGTATTCCTTTATAAAGCAATTCAAGATAGATCTGTTGATGCCGGAAAATTGCCTTGACCATTCCCATGAATATTCCCCTGGGTCTTGCCATTACAGAAGTCCTTGTCGAAACCGGAATCCCCGCCGTGGCCCACCACCACGACTTTTACTGGGAGCGGGACAGGTTCAGCATAAACGCTGTTTCCGATTACTTGAATATGGCCTTCCCCCCGAATTTGCCCACCCTCAGTCACACGGTCATTAATTCGTATGCTGAAGAACAATTAGCTCTTAGAACCGGCATTTCAGCACGGATGATTCCCAATATCATGGATTTTGAAAATCCGCCTCCACCTCCCGATGATTACACCTCTGATGTTAGACAGGCCATAGGAATCGCAGATGACGAGTTATTTGTTCTTCAGCCCACTCGGGTCGTGAAGCGCAAGGGAATTGAGCATGCCATAGAATTGGTTTGTAGGCTGGAGATGAAAGCCAAACTCGTTATTTCACACGATGCGGGGGATGAAGGCTTCGATTACCAGGACAGGCTCAAGGAGTATGCAGATTTCCTCAAGGTGGATCTGCTCTTTGCTTCAGATGTCATTAATGAGAAAAGAGGCCGCACCAAAGATGGCAGGAAGATTTACACCCTCGATGATGTCTATCCCTATGCCGACCTGGTGACATATCCTTCCACCTTTGAGGGTTTCGGTAATGCATTTTTGGAAGCTATCTATTTCAATAAACCGATTGCGGTGAATACCTATTCAATTTACGCAAAAGATATAAAGCCCAAAGGATTCTCTGTAATAGAACTCGATGGGTATGTGACCAAAGATGCGGTTGAGAAGACAAAACAGATTCTCGCAGAGCCGGAGCTCTGCCGGGAGATGGTGGAGCATAACTACGAGTTAGGCAAACGTTTCTTCTCTTATGACGTGTTACGCAGGCGACTCGACATCGCCGCCATCAAATATCCTGAGTTGTTTGGATCTTAGCACACACAAGACGCACCTGCTGCGGCAGTTAGTAACCTGAAATGGGAGCTTAAGAATGGGTAACTTTGCTGAAGTCAAACGGATTTTGAAAAAAATCTACGGCGAGAGGGAAGGGGAGTTAGCTTTTCAGAGAATTATGGTTTTGCTAGAGAACTTCCCGGTGGTGCAAAGTAAACGAGAAGGATATTTCTCGCAAGAAGATGTGGTGTTGATAACCTATGGTGACTCTCTCCTGGGAAAAGGGCAGGTCCCTCTGGTCACGCTTCATGATTTTGCCAACACTTATCTAAAGGATGCAATCTCCACCGTCCATTTCTTACCCTTTTTCCCTTGGTCTTCAGACGATGGCTTCTCGGTCGTGGATTTCTCCACCATCAATCCCGAACTTGGATCCTGGGAAGATGTAGTGTCAATTGGCCGCGATTTTCAGCTCATGTTCGATTATGTGGTCAACCATTTTTCTTCGAAGGGTGAATGGTTTGAAAACTACCTGGCAGGCAAAGAAGGATATGTTGATTTTGCCATGGAAGTGGATCCTTCCACTGATCTGTCTCAAGTAACACGTCCCAGGTCATTGCCGCTTTTATCTGAATACAAAAAGCACGACGGCAGCACCGTCCATTTGTGGACAACCTTTAGTGCCGATCAGATTGATTTCAATTTCAAAAGCCTGGATGTGCTTGAAAAGATGATAGAAGTGCTCCTTTTATATGCTCAAAAGGGAGCTACTATCTTGAGACTTGATGCAATCGCTTACCTGTGGAAAGAAATCGGCACCACTTGTATCCATTTGAGTGAGACCCACGACATGGTGAAACTCTTCCGGAGTATATTGGATCTGGTTGCACCGGATGTCATCATTATTACGGAAACCAATGTACCCCACCAGGAGAACATCAGCTACTTTGGAGGCGGCAGAGATGAGGCGCAGATGGTTTACAACTTTACCCTGCCGCCACTGCTTTTTTATTCCTTCCTCAAAGAAGACGGTGCGGTTCTGACTAACTGGGCCAAGGGTCTGCATTTAGAATCTGCCAGCAACACCTTTTTCAACTTCGCAGCATCCCACGATGGTATTGGTGTGCGCCCGCTGGAAGGCATATTGCCGCCAGAGGAGATCGATGCGCTCGCTGAAGTGGTGAAAGCCAATGGCGGACAGGTTTCGTACAAGCGGAATCCGGATGGCTCAGACAGCCCCTATGAGCTTAACATCACCTATGTTGACGCTATTCTAGCCGACAGTGAATCGACTCAGGCAGAGAAGTTTTTGACTTCACAG
>JBEQLC010000269.1:0-2672 GCA_040326175.1 Desulfobacteria bacterium
GGTCAACCCCAACCTTGCACTTGTTGCAGCTCTTCACACCCCTGAATAGTTTATGACCACACCCGGGACAAATGTACCTGGCCTCTTCGTCCTGAATCCACTTTTCAGTTCCCCATTTTCGCCAATAGGGTACTGTTCGCATGATGACCTTCTTGCCGACCGGCATTGGAAAGTCTTCTATGTATTGGCACGGAAAGTCATTACACTCATGACAGCCTTTGTATCCCTTCGTTTGAGTGCAGTCTCTTATGACGCATTTGCTGCAGAAACCAAAGGGTCTCTCTGACAGACACCCCTCGCAGCAGATATCTTCCACCGAAAGACTTTCACTACCGGGCAGCTTGCCTTTATAAACACCTACCAGCCGTTCTTTGAATTTTTCGTTGTTATCTCTTGTGGCATAATATACGGCACACACGCCACAGTACAAACCGCAGGGAGCCAGGAACTTTTCATTGATTTCCATGCTGCACCTCCAAAACGCGGATTATTGCGCTGGCTAAGCCGCGCTCAATCAGGGGACATCGGGTATCTGTTGTCAGGCACTGGTCCTGTTGCGTCTCCAATGACATTCTATATCTCTTTGCACCCGGAGACGCAACCAGTCCATTCCCGGAGGACGTGGGTGATGAGGGCTGATGCGCCTCAGGAACGCATCCACTGCCTCATCAGGGGGACGACCTTCTTGTCCCAGTCCTCGGACACCCTCAATCGGATGAATTCCTTGAAGAGGTCGTGCGTCAGCTGGACGGCTTTCTCACAAAGATATACCTTCTCCAGTACAGTCCCCTCTATATCCTCTTCCGACTCCACAGGCCCTGTCTTGGGGCACTTGAGCCCCGCCATGTGCAGGCTCTCTGCCTTAACGGTAAAACGCCAGTCCTGATCAGCGGCTCTATAGGAGAGATTGAGCTCTGTCACGACGCCCCCTTTCCTTAACGCCAACACGCCCTCTTCAAGCCCGGCGTCATCACCCTTTATCGTAATACTCTCCACCGCGTCTCTTTTCTTATTCTCAAGAACAATACGGTTGCCGATCTCCAGGTCCGCGGGTTCCTGCCCCAGACCTCTTATCCGGTCTTGATCCTTCTCAATAACAAACCATAGCCACGTCAGGTACTCGTATCCCAGGAACTTATAACGATTGTAAGAAATTGCGACATCAAGCATCGATTACTCCGTAAAGTCCGTTGCGGTAAGTTTTACCAGGTTATCACGCTGTGTATCAGAAAGGCCCATTGCCAGATCTGCGGTGGTGTATGGAAAAAGCCGGATCAGGGGAAGCTGAAACGACCTGAAGAACAATGTCTCCAACTCTTCATTGGCTGATTTGAGGGTCGAGAAGAACCACAAAGAAGATTCTTCATAGTTCCATATCAGATCATACACGTTGGGGGTTGCAGGAATACGCAAGGTCAGAACACTGGTGACCTGTTCCCTTATCATGCTTTTTTCGTCGCGTGACAGATATTTTCGTCCAGTGGCGGCAAGCCTCTTTACCGTTTCCATGGCACAGTATTTTCTGATGAGGGACGTGGGTACGGTCTTCTTGTCTATTCTCAATGAAAAGACAAAGTAGGTGCCGATCAAGAAAGACGAACCGTCAAAATCAGGGTTGAACGGCTTGTCAAATGATGTCCAACCCACAGTCCTGTCTGCAATATCCTCATCCACGTCGGGGATTACATTCTTCTTGAGACACCTGGCCACGGTTTCAATGATCGGCTTTTCAAGTTTGCCCTCAACTCTGTACTGCGCGATAGAAACACTGGATGACAAAAACCCCATAATTCCGCCTTACCTCCATTCTCTGGAGAGCAACACCCTCAGGATATTCTATGTCCGAAGACCGCCTCCAGACCCTTGCATACGAAGGGCGAAACGTAGGGAAACCAGGGTGCTGTGTCAAGGAGAAAATGCTCGCTGTCGCAGGGCATGATATTCCTTGATAAAGATCTGACCCTGATCTTGAACCGCAACGCGAGCGCACTCCCCGTCCTGATCCATCGGGACTGCAGGGAGCTTCAATTCATGTTTTTGTTGACTTCGCGTCAATACGTATTAAGTTGTTGAAACTTGGAACACAATCCAGCTTAGGAGGAGCATTGTATGAAGAAAGTGGAAAACGGCAATTTTGTTAAGGTGGAATACACTGGTAAGTTCGAAAATGGTGAGACATTTGATTCCAACCATAATGGTCATCCCTTGGAAGTTGAGGTGGGGACAGGCAGGGTGATCAAGGGGTTTGACGATGCACTTATAGGCATGGCCGTCGATGAAGAGAAAACCTTTACCCTTTCTCCAGAGGAAGCTTACGGCGAACGGAACGAGGAGTTGGAGCAATCTTTTATGCGGTCTGAACTCCCTGAGGGGTTTGACCCACAGGTCGGTCAGGTTATGGCCCTACGGAATCCTCAAGGTGGCCAGATACCGGCAAAAGTGAAGCATGCGGACGATGAGAAGATTACTGTGGACCTGAATCACCCCTTGGCAGGAAAGACCCTTACCTTTGAAATACAGGTTAAGGAGATCAATACCGAGCCCAGTGAGCCCGCGTGCGAGCCATCGTCCTGCACCAGCTGCGGTACTACCTGTTCGTGATAGCCTAAAATAGAAAATCCAAAATAGAAAAGCCGGCTAACAAAAGCCGGCTTTTCTATTTGAGACTCCGA
>JBEQLC010000026.1:0-11704 GCA_040326175.1 Desulfobacteria bacterium
GCAGTTCAGATTTACGAGATACAAGATTCCCGGGAGGCTGAAGCCGTTATTGAACTTGGTGTTGACCGAGTCGGAAGCGTCATCCTTTCAGAGGAGCATTGGAAGGTTCCAGACATTAGGGAGGCGATCCTTACTTCAAGGAGAGCTGGTGTGAAGCACAGTCTGATTCCGCTCTTTGATAGAAAAGAGGTCTTGTTTGAGTCCGTCGATTATTACGAACCGGACATAATACACTTCTGTGAGTGTCTGAGTAATAATGAGGGGCGCATGACGTCCTGTGAAGCGCTTGTTGAACTGCAGATTTGTGTAAAAGAGCGATTTCCCGATATTGACATAATGCGAACTATTCCCGTTGGGACCCCAAATAGTGTCCAACAAGTTCCGACCCTGGAAATTGCCAAGTTCTTTGAAGGTGCAAGTGATTGGTTTCTTATGGACACCTCACTCGGGAGCGAGCCAGTTGCAGGATTTATTGGCATTACAGGACGCACTGGTGACTGGACTGTTGCCCGGGAGCTGGTAGAGTCGAGCTCCGTGCCTGTTATATTGGCTGGAGGGCTGTCGCCAGAAAACATCTATGAGGCTGTCAGGGCAGTCAGGCCGTTCGGGGTAGACAGCTGCACAAGAACCAATGCTGTTGACGGCAGCGCAAGACCTATTCGATTCAAAAAGGACCCCAAGCGTGTAAGGGCTTTCGTTCAGGAAGTGCGCCGCGCTGAGCAGGATCTTTTCTAATAGGTTGGGAAAACCCCTTGACCTTGGTTTGGACCGTTGTACCGCCTTCTGCGTAAAGGAACTATAGTGAAGACGACTATCAGGCACTGTTTGAAAGGGGCCGAAAGTGCCTTGGGCACAGTCGTCATCATCGATGTCTTCCGTGCGAGCAATACCATTTTGATGCTCCTCGCGCGTGGCGCGTCTTCCGTCATACCTGTGATGAGAGTTGAGGAGGCTTTTCATCTCAGGGATAAACATCCTGATTACTTGCTTGCAGGGGAGCGTAAAGGGATCAAGGTGGCTGGTTTTGACCTGGGGAATTCTCCCTGTGAGGTTTCTATGATGAACCTGAGCGGCAAACACGTGATTTTGACTACTTCTGGTTGTACGCAGGCGATAGGGCATGCCAGGAAAGCAGAAAGCGTTGTTGTTGGAAGCTTTGGGAATGCAGTCGCACTTGTAAAGATGTTAAGGGAACTGGATCCTCCCGTTGTGACATGGCTTGCCGTGGGGACCGAGGCCATTCGAAGGGCTGTTGAGGATGAGGTTTGCGCAACATATCTGAAGGGAATGCTGGAAGGCGAACACCAGGATCCTAGTTCTGCAAGGAGTAAAATCTTGACCGGGGAAGGGGCAGAGCGCTTGAGGCGCTTGGGCCAGCAGGGTGATTTTTCTTATTGCCTGGCTACAAACATATTTGAGTTCGTTCCCAAGCTGAGGCACAGAGATCGGTGGATGGCGTTTGTAAAATGACAAAAAGTGTGATATTGACGAACCGATTCGTATTATAATATGGTCTGCTAATATGCCGGAAGAGAAAAGCCCGTTCCAACCCAAAAGCAACAGGCATAGGGCATGCTTGCCCGTAGTTCGTGTTTGATGCCGGTGGGCTTCGCAAAATTTCTGGTCATGGTCGACCGTTCCTCTTGGTGTATTATCCTCAGTAAGGACAACTCTCCCAAATGGCTGCAAAAAACTTTAGCGTAAGACAAGACAAGCAGGGCACTTACCACCTTCAAGGGGAGCTCTCCATCCATGAGTTGGACGAGCTTAAAGATTTCCTAGAAAAGTCTCTTAAAGGTGGAGACGAGCAGGAGATTGCCATTTCACTCGCTGATGTTGGATTCATAGACACAGCGGCTCTTCAATTGCTGATTGCCTTTAAAAGATGGTTGGGACCTGACGTTAAGTTGCGGATTCCCGCGCTCTCTGCTGAGGTGGAGGACATCTTATTCCTTTGCGGTCTCAAAGCCGCATTGCTGTGACGCTCACGCCAAAATGGAAAAACTTATCCTATTTGTAGATGATTCCCCCACGATGAGGTCATCGGTCTCTTTTTGTTTGCGCAATGCTGGATACAGAGTGACAGAGGCTGAAGACGGTCAAGATGGCCTCGTGAAACTGCAATCCATCAAAGACGAAGGTGAATCTGTGGCCCTGATTATTACCGACATCAACATGCCTAAGATGGATGGAATTGCCTTTATATTGAAAGTGAAAGAGACCGAATTTAAGTTTGTTCCGATACTTGTCCTCACCACCGAAGCTGAGAAGTCCATGATTGAAAAAGGACGTGCTGCAGGGGCCTCAGGCTGGCTACTGAAGCCTTTTCAGTCCGAACAGCTCTTGTGGGCAGTCAAAAAAGTCGTGTGGCCAAAATGAGCGAACAGGACGAAACTTTACAGATTTTTTTCTCCGAGACGGATGAACTGCTCAGGGCGGCAGAAGAAAGTCTTCTGGCGCTTGAATCCGAACCGGAGTCTGCATCAGATATTGAACAGCTCTTCAGGTCGGTTCATACCATGAAGAGTGGTGCGGCAATGGTGGGATTTATGGGTATTTCGGAATATGCCCATCTTGTCGAGAACCTCCTGGAACGTCTTAGATCTCAGAAGTTGGCCGTTACCAACAACCTGATAACTTTTCTTTTGGACGCAGTCGACTTTGTTCGATCCATGGTTAATCAGGTGTTTCAGGGCGAGGCCGAAGTCGACCCGGAGGTCCTCAACCAGCGAAAAAGTCAGGTAAAACGCTATTTGGGAGTGGAGGCTGTAAGCGCGCCTGCAGAGCAACCCGAGACGCCATCAAAAGAACCCGCCGGGGAAGCGGATGAAGCTTTTAGCTTCTACGAGATCGATCTCAGGTTTGAAAAACACCTTTTTTATTCCGGCCAGGACCCACTACTCTTGCTGTTGAACCTGTCCGAACTGGGGGAATTCGTCCAGGTGGTACCTGACCTTTCCGAGCTTCCAGATTATGAAAACCTTTCCGTGTATGATCTTCACATATCGTGGCAGCTTATTATTAAGACAAAATTCCCTCGTGAGGATCTTGAAGATGTTTTCATGTTCGTCAAGGATGACAACGACATTAGTATTGAAGACATCACCAAGCGGTACAGAGAGGGTATTGATATAGAACTTGCCGAAAAGAAGCTCGGTGAAGTCCTTGTGGAAGAGAGCAAGATTACGGAAGAGGTATTGACTGATGCTCTGAAGAAACAGAAGATGCTGGGAGAGATCCTAGTAGAGGAAGGAAAGGTAAAACGTGAAGATCTTGAAAAAACCGTTGCCAAGCACGAGGAGAGTCGCAACGTTTATCGTAAAACAACGATCCGTGTTGACGTGGAAAAGATTGACGGTCTGGTAAATCTCGGTGAAGAGTTGGGAATTGGACTATCTAAGACGCAGGCACTCTTAGAAAAACAAACAGGCGCGGCACCAAGCGAAATCATGGAGGAGATGGAAAACCTTCTCAAGGTAAATCGTGAATTTCAAGAACGAGTGGCACGAGTTCGAATGTTTCCCCTGGAAGGAACGTTTCGCAGATTCCAACGCATGGCAAGGGATCTTGCTGTGGAGCAGAACAAAGAAGTCAAGGTTATCTTAACCGGGCTGGATACTGAATTGGACAAAGAGGTGATAGAACATTGTACGGATCCATTGAAGCATCTTGTTCGTAATTGTGTTGATCACGGTATAGAGACGCCCGAGGAGCGAGAGGCCAAGGGGAAACCGACCACCGGGACGATCAAACTCAAGGCCTACCAGAGAGGGGGAAGGGTCCTTGTTGAGATCAGTGAAGACGGCAAAGGTATCGATTTGGCGAATATTCGCAAGAAGGCGCTTGAGAAGGGCTGGATTCAGGAGGATGAAGTCTTAACCGAGCAGGCATTACTTCAGTTTATCTTCAAGCCCGGATTCTCCACGGCCACAGAAGTTACAGAACTCTCTGGTAGAGGGGTTGGGATGGATGTGGTCAGGACACAGCTTGATCAACTCGGAGGCACCATTGAGGTCCGTACCGAGAAGGAGAAGGGGACGACCTTTGTCTTATGCCTTCCCCTGACATCCGCCCTTATGGAGGTCTTGCATGTTATTGTGCAAGGCACTTCATACTTGGTGCCGATCCAGATAGTTGCTGGAACGGAAAGATTTGACCAGGCCCTGGTAAAAAGCGTTGGAGCCGAGGAACGGGTATACCCGTTTCGGGGTGATTATTTTCCCATTGTAGATGTTGCGAAGATCCTTAACTTGGGCACCCCTTCTGTAAACGGCAACAGTACCGTGGTGATCTTTGTGGATACAGGCCAAAAAGTTTTTGGTATACCTGTAGACGAACTCTTGGACTCGCAGCAGATCATTGTGAAGACCCTGGAGACCAACTATCGGAGCGTCAAGGGGCTTGCCGGTGCTACCATTTTGGGTGACGGCTCGGTCTCACTTGTCCTGGATCTCTTGGGTATAGAGGAAATGGTGTTCAAGGATTCCTTTAAAGGAGATAGAGACCATGAAGGTGAAAAAGAGGGGAAATCAGGCTAAGGGGTTGCTTTACCTGACGTTTGTCATTTTTTGGGGCAGCGCGGCCTGGGCCCAGGATTCCAGACCGAGGGCCTACGTGGGTTCTGATGCGTGTGTTGAGTGCCATGAAGTTGAACACGAAAACTTCACCAAATACGCCCGAAAAAGCCATTCATTTCAGAGCCTGCAAAAGATGAAAAAAGGACTTACCTCCGAAGAATTGAAAGAATGCTATGCTTGCCATACCACAGGATACGGCAAACCGGGCGGTTTTGTCAGCCTTGAACAGACCCCTGAACTAAAAAATGCAGGATGCGAGGTTTGCCATGGGCCAGCCGGACGCCATGCGGAAACCCAGGATCCCGATGATCTAACGGTACAAGTCACCATAGAGATTTGTGGAACATGTCATACACAAGAACGGGTTGCCGCCTTTCGATACAAACCAATGGTGCACGGGGGTGCACATTAACTGGTGGAGGTGAAGTTATGATCGGCTGGATTGATATACTGCTCAAAAAGACCGGACTTCGCGTCAAGATCCTCATAGCGACGATCGCGGTGGTCGGGGGGTTTACAGGGGTATTCCTTTATCAAGCCCTCTCTTTTCATACTGAGAGCGCCTTAAGCCAGGTGGCGGAATCGAGCCAGCACCTGCTCGAAAACACATACAGCGCCATCAAATATCCTATGTCAATTGGAGACAGCAAGACAGTTGAGGCGCAGCTGCAGGATATCAAAAACCACATGGAGGGCGTTGAGGTCTACATATCCGACTTCCAGGAGAAGCTCACCTATGCCTCAGAAGAGAACCGTATTCATACCAGTGTCATGGACCATTTGTGGGAGGAAGAGACCCGGAAAGCCGTGGCTGATACGATGAAAACAGGACAATCGCCCAAGGAATCCTTTACGGAATTAAGAGATGATGAGGCTTTCTTGGTCACAATCCTGCCCCTTTTAAACGAAAGTGGTTGTCATCACTGCCACGGGGCAAGTCGAACAGTCTTGGGTGCCATGGTTGTGAAACAGCCTGTCAAAGAGGTCTATGCCTCTCTTGCCGCAGCCAGAAATCGTCTCATAGGGTTCTCTGTTGTGGAAATCATCGGAATCATACTTCTTATCAACTTCCTGTTCAATCGATTGGTGACGCGACGCATCCATGCATTGGCTGAAAAATCCGGCCAGGTCTCGGCCGGAGATATCACCGTTGAGGTCCATGATGATCATCAAGACTCCATTGGATGGTTGACAGGGAATTTTAACCAGATGATCAGAAACATCCGTGACCGTATGGAGTATGCCAATAGTCTCAAGCTGGGGATCTCAGAGCCCTTCTTTATGGTTGATCAGGATATGACGGTCACGTACATAAATGATGCCGCTGCCAAAGCTGGGGGTGTTCGGCCCGAGGACGTTGTGGGCAAGAGAACTTGTGAACAAATATTTCAAAGCGATGTCTGCGATACAGATTGCGCCATAAAAAAGGCGATGGAAACCGGAGAAGCCACAGTGGGTCAAAGGGTTACAATGACGGGTGAAGGGGGAAAGAAGATTCCCATTATGGTGAGTGGCGCTGCCCTGAAGGACTCTGATGGCAAGATCCTTGGCGGGTTTGAACTTATACGTGACATCTCCAAAGAAGTTGAAGCAGAATCGGTGTTAAAGGATTCTTTCCACAAAGAAGAAGAGGCAAAGAAGAAGCTGCAGGGTAGAGTTGAAGACCTTACTGACATCTTGAGACAGGTTGCCGCAGGGGACCTAACAGTGAGGGCTGAAACGAGTGGTGAAGATGATGCAATGGACCAACTGGTTCAGAGAACCAACGAGACCCTCGATCATATGAAGGAACTAATCAGCCAGGTGAAAAAGTCTGCCCTAACAGTAGTGGGGGGGGTCCGGCATATGTCTGAAGGAAACCAGGAGCTCTCGCAGCGCACCCAGCAGCAGGCTGCCACTGTGGAACAAACGAGCGCAACAGTGGAAGAACTGGTATCCAACGTTAACCAAAACGCTACGAATACCCAGCGTGCTGATAGTCTTTCAAAGGAGGCGGTATCTGTTGCCGTGGAAGGCGGAGAGACGGTTGAAAGGACAACCCAGGCTATGAACGACATAGCGGAAGGTAGCCGCAAGATTGTTGAGATGATGGATTTAATTAACGAAATAACCTTTCAGACCAACCTGCTCTCAATCAATGCTGCCGTGGAAGCAGCACGCGCCGGTGAGCAGGGGCGGGGGTTTGCTGTCGTTGCTAGCGAAGTCCGCAATCTTGCCAACAGAAGCTCAGAGGCGTCCAGGGATATTCAACGCCTTGTCCGCGACATTATGAGCCAGGTTAATACGGGCAAGGAATCGGTCGGCCAGCTTGAAGACGGGTTCAAGAAGATTATTCAGACCATTAAGCAGGTTTCCGACGCCCTTAGCGAGGTCTCTTTGGCCACCCAGGAAAGTTCTAGAGGAATTGAGCAGATTGGGCAGGGTGTGGAGGAGCTGAGCGATGTGACTGAACATAATGCAGCACTGGTGGATGAGCTGGCAGGTGCTACGGAGCAGTTGAATGAAAAGGCGGGTTTGCTGCAACGTATGACCGAGAAGTTTGAATTGGGTGATGGGGGCATTATCGAGGTTGAAGAGCTCAGTTTCAAGGAAAGCGTTCGAGTTCCAAAGATGGAGAGGCGAGGGACCAAGCCGCCCACCACAAAGCCCTTGCGTGAAGAGTTGGTTGTTCAGGAGCCGATTGAAGAGAAGACAACAGACTCAATAGAAAAAGAGTTGGACGAGGGGTTCGAGGAATTCTAATGTCTGAAAGCCAGCAATTTGTTATCTTTTCGGTAAACGATCAAATATATGGTGTTGAGATCCTCAAGATAAAAGAGGTGGTCAGCTATCAAAAGATTACACCTCTTCCCAATATGATGGGGTTTATCAAGGGGATCATTAACTTGAGGGGGATTATTCTGCCCGTATTTGATTTGAGGGAGAAGTTTAAACTCCCGGAAACCACTTACACCTCCTTCCACGCAATAATGGTAATGGAGATATCGGGGAGAGTGATGGGAGTTATCGTAGATGAGATTTCGGACGTCGTAGAGCTCCTTGCCGAGGAAGTTCAGGATGCGTCAGGCCTTCCTCCTGGTGTACAGGCCGAATATATCCAAGGCATTGGGAAGAAAGAACATGAGCTTATCGTCTTATTGGATGTCGATAGACTCTTGAGTTCTGAAGAGCTCGAAATCCTGGATGCCACCTGATCAATACTGTGTGCTCTTATGACAGCCCGCCTGTCGGAAGCAGAATTTGAGCTATTCAGACAGCTCATAAATGAACATGTTGGCATCTCGTTTTCTCGAACAAAGAAGGGGGCTTTGCGACGAAAGTTGACGTCAAGACTGAGTCATCTGGGATTGGAATCGTATAGTGCTTATTATCAATACTTGCTTCATGACAAAAAGGGAGGATTGGAATTACGGCAACTTATCAACACTATTACAGTGGACCAGACAGCATTTTTCAGACATGCGAAGCAGTTTGAACATTTGGCTAACATAATATTGCCACAAATAGCAGCACAGAAGCAGACTACCAAGAAACTGCGCATATGGTCGGCCGGATGTTCCAGAGGGCAGGAAGCATACAGTATTGCCATGGTCGTAAACCAGGTGCTCGAAGGAGATGGCTCTTGGGACATTAAGATACTGGCCAGCGACATCGATACAGACGCCCTCAAATTTGCCTACAAAGGCCTATACCCTAACCACAGTGTCGAGCAGGTGCCATTAGAATATCTGAACAAGTATTTCATGGAGGGAGCTGGAAGAGAAGAAGGATTCTACTTTGCCGGAGAAGAGTTAAGAAAAAACCTATTGTTTCGAAGACTCAATTTTATGGATCCTGAATTCCCTTTCAAAAGCCCTGTTGACATTATTTTTTGTCGTAACGTAATGATATATTTCGATCCAGAGGTCAAGAAAAAGCTTATCGACAATTTCTTCCGCGTTCTGGAACGAGATGGATTCCTGTGTCTGGGAGCTTCCGAGTCTTTGATCGGTGTGGACAACCGTTTTAGCTTGGTTGGCCATGCCATTTATCAGAAGAAGGGGTAGGCCAAAGGGTTAGGCTTTTGCAGCAATTTTACAGCCAAAAACTGAAAAAGACACTCATCATTCTGACCGCAGGAGAGTATTTTGCGACTCAAAATGGCGAGGTACTTTATACCGTAGTCGGCTCCTGTATCGCTACCTGCATCTATGACGAGGAGAGAGAAGTGGCCGGGATGAACCATTTTTTGCTTCCAGGAATGGTGCGTCCTGACGACATGCTCTCTTCTCAAGTCGGCCGTTATGGTATGTTTGCGATGGAGCTGCTAATCGGTGAACTTATTAAGTTGGGGGCGCGGAGAAATGAGCTTAAGGCTAAGTTGTTTGGCGGGGGCAAAGTCTTGACATTTAGAAAAGATGACGGTGATGTAACTGGATCAAATATTCGTTTTGCGAAAAAATTTCTGGAGTTGGAAGGTATTACAACTGTGAAAGAGGACGTGGGAGGAAACAGAGGCAGGAAGATCCTGTTTTTCAGTGATACCAATAAAGTTCTCCTAAAGCGGTTTGACGTGAGAAAATCGCGACGGTTCATTAAAAGGGAAGAGGAGTACAAGGGTAAGGTTTTCCAAAAACGACTCGAAAAATCACCGGTGATGCTATTTAAGAAATGAAACCAATCCGTGTGCTTATTGTTGACGATTCACCTACTGTACAGTCCGTGCTGACGAGTATCCTATCGGAAGACGTTGATATTGAGGTGGTTGGAGCTGCTTCGGATCCCTTTGAGGCAAAGGACTTAATTCTGGAAGTGAGTCCGGATGTGATCACTCTTGATGTCGAGATGCCTCGGATGGATGGCATCACCTTTTTGAAACGCCTTATGAGCTTCCGCCCTCTTCCAGTGATAATGATCAGTTCGTATACCCGCGAAAACAGCCGGCGTACCTTGGAAGCTCTGGGTGCTGGCGCTGTCGATTTTGTTGCCAAACCTACAGAGGACGTTAAGACCGGTCTCGAAGAACTGAAACATGAGATTACCACCAAGATAAGGGCAGCAGCACAGGTCAAAGTCAAACCTTCTATACTATTTGAGAAACCCGAAAAACCATTACCTGCGGCAGCTATTGAACCTTCGGACAAGGTCATTGCCATAGGGGCCTCAACAGGTGGCACTCGTGCCATACAGAGAGTACTCGGTTCGATGCCTTCGAATATGAATGGGATTGTCATAGTCCAACACATGCCGGCGCGTTTCACAAAGACCTTTGCTCAGAACTTGGACGCGATGTGCGATATGGATGTCAAGGAGGCCGAGGACGGGGATCGGGTGGATAGAGGTAAGGTACTGGTCGCGCCCGGTGGGTGGCATATAGAAGTAGCCATGGACCAAAACGGATATTACGTCCGGCTCCAAAACGGTGAACCGGTTAATTATCAGAGACCTTCGGTAGATGTTTTATTTCATTCCGTTGCAGAAACTGCAGGCGGCAATGCCATGGGAATACTCCTGACAGGGATGGGCACTGACGGAAGTGATGGGCTTCTGGCCATGAAAGAAGGCGGCGCTTTTACCATTGCGCAGGATGAAGCCACCTCGGTCGTATTTGGCATGCCCGGATCCGCCATAGAGCGGGGTGCTGCTGAAGTCGTGGCTGCATTAGATGATATAGCGCGTGTTATTTTTTCGGCACTTAGGATGTGATGTCACCGCCAATCCTTTATGCGCGCACTTGAAGAAGAACGGCTCGATTTGTCTGGATGAATTCCCCACATTTGAACTGTGCTACAGCCCGCTAACCCTGCAGCTTGTCGGAGCACAGCGGACCTGTCCGCCGGAATTGTGGCGGAGATCCCGTCTTGACGGGGCCGCAGGGAGCTTCAATGGTCATTACCTTTACTTGTTTGAAGCAAATCTGCTAGACGGAGAGATATCAGATGGGTAAGATATTGATTGTAGACGATAGTCGACTGATTGCTCATGTTGCGAAGACCATGCTGACCAAGCGTGGTCACGAGATCATTTTGGCTCAGGACGGAAAGGCTGGGCTGGAAGCGGCAAAATCTGAAAAACCAGACATCATTCTGCTGGATGTGATCATGCCCATCATGGATGGGTACGAGGTGTGTGAACATCTAAAAGAGGATGACAGCACCAAGGAGATACCTATCATTATGGTGACGTCAAAGGCTGAGGCCGCTGACAAGGTCAAGGGGTTGGAGTTGGGTGCCTTGGACTATGTGACCAAACCCTTTGACGAAGGCGAGTTGATTGCCCGTGTGAATATTCACTTACGACTGAGGGAGCTGTATGAGGCAGTTCAGGAGCAGAATCGACAGCTCCAAGAAATGGCTAACCGAGACGGACTGACGGGTCTCTATAACCATAGATATTTCCATGAGCAGCTGTCACAGGATTTCTTGCGCGCCAAGAGGTATCACGAGAACTTGTCATGCGTTTTATTTGACATAGACTTCTTTAAAAAATTTAACGATACGTATGGCCATCAGACAGGCGACATCGTATTGAAGGCCTTGGCAAGTGTCGTCCAACGCGCCACAAGAGAAAGCGATCTATCAGCTAGATATGGGGGCGAAGAGTTCGCGCTCATTTTGTATCATACGGACGGGCCGGCTGCCTACGAGGCAGCAGAACGTCTCCGAAAGATGGTGGAAAGTCATGAGGTCCAGGACAATGGCAACGTTCTGCGTGTAACGATCAGTATAGGGGTAGCCACATTTCCACACGAGAGAGTCCACGATGCTAAAGAGCTCGTTGACTATGCTGATCAGGCACTGTACAAGGCCAAGGATAACGGTCGAAACCGGGTAGAAGTTTTTGACGGTTGATTACTTTCCATCGAGGGGTCCTGTTTGACTGGAGATAGGCTTGGATAGGAGCACTTTCAAGGCGCCAACCGAACAACAGATCCAAAGGACCAACCAACTACAACGCAACTTTTTCAGCCAACTCATCCACGTATTTGACCCACCATTGCCGGAAGGTGTGCCGGAACGTCTAACAAAAATTGTGGCATCGGCCAAGTTAGTCAAGGGCGACGCAGTGCTGGATGTGGGCACGGGGACAGGGATATTGGTCCCTTTGATTCAAGCGTATGAACCTGAGGTCATCTTTGCCTGTGATCT
>JBEQLC010000270.1:0-2671 GCA_040326175.1 Desulfobacteria bacterium
CAGTGGACCTGTCCGCCGGAATTGTGGCGGAGATCCCGTCTTGACGGGGCTGCGGGGAGCTTCATCAGAACCACAACGTGTTGCTTGTGTTTTTCTTGATGGAGTTGAGTGATTGAGAGTCCCTCATATCCATATGTAAGAGTGCTGGATCTTTGTGTGAATACCATTTAGGAAGGATGGAATGATGGAGCAGGTTAAGGCACTTAATGTAGCCATAGTAGGTGGCGGCCCCGGGTGCAAGGCGATTACTGACATGATATTTGCTGACAAGCTCAGCCAGCTTCATATGAAGCTGGTGGGAGTGGCTTGTACAAACCCCAAGGCCGTGGGCTACCGCTATGCTCAGGAAAAGGGGATCTATACAACACAGGATTACCGTGATCTATACAAGCTCAAGGATCTCGACATGATCATTGAGCTGACACGTCGAGACGACGTGGCAAATGAGATCTACCGAACCAAGCCAGACCGTGTCCGAGTGATGGATCACGTTGCTGCCAGGGTGTTCTGGGACGTTTTCCAGATTGAAGAGGAAAGGATTGTGGAGCGCAAGCGTTCAGAGGAGGCAACCAAGCTTGCCTATGTAGAACTCAATCAGATATTCGAGACCTCGGCCGACGGGATGCGTGTGATTGACAAAGACTTCAACGTCCTTCGAGTTAACCAGACCTTTTTATCTCTGTCAGGTATGAGCAAGGATGAAGCAATCGGGAAGAAGTGCCATGAGGTGTTTCACGGTCCTCTGTGCCATACACCCAGCTGCCCGCTGACCCGCATTCTGAGCGGCCAGGAGCGCATTGAACGCGATGCAGAAAAGGTACGCGGCGACGGAACTACAGTTACCTGTATTGTGACGGCAAGCGCTTTTCGGGGACCTGATGGAGAACTCATTGGGATTGTCGAAGATTTCAAGGACATCAGCGAGCGCAAAGAAGTGGAAGGGGCGCTCCTGAAATCCGAGAAAAAATATCGGGACCTCGTAGATAACGCCCTCGTAGGAGTATTCAAAACCAACCTCAAGGGTGACATCCTTTATGTGAACGAGGCTTTGGCAAAGCTGCTTGAATTTGAGTCGCCTGACGAAATGATGTCAGAAAGCGTTGTTGCTAGATATAAAGATTTGAAGGACAGGGAGTTCCTGATTGACACCCTCAAGAAATACGGCAGAATCACGGATTTCGAATTTGAACAACTAACAAAAACGGGAAAAACGAGACATGCTCTCTTGACTGCGACTCGTGATGATGACGCCATATCAGGAATGATTTTGGATGTTACCGACCGCAAGCTAGCAGAGGAGGCAATGCACGAGAGTGAGAAATACTATCGTGAAACCATCAATGCAATGGGAGACTGGATACTAGTTGTTGACCCGGATTTGAGAATTGTGCTGTTCAATGAAGCCTTTATGCAGATCAGTAGGGAGTTGGGTCTGACTACGGACGTGATTGGCCGAACCCCGATGGAAGTGTTTCCCTTCTTACCTGAGACCCTTATTGATGAATACGGCTGGGTATTTGAAAATGAAAAGGTTCTTATTACTCAGGAGACCTCAAAAGTTGGCGGCAGGGAATTTGTCACTGAATCGCGCAAGATACCTTTATTTAAAGAAGGGAGAATCGTTAGGGTGGTCTCGGTTATCCGTGACATTACCGAACGCAAGCGTTTGGAAGCCCAACTTCAGCAAGCTCAGAAGATGGAAGCCATAGGTACCTTGGCCGGTGGAATCGCCCATGACTTCAATAACGTCCTCATGGCTATCCAGGGGCGAGCGTCTTTGCTGTCTATGCATACTGACCACGACCATCCCCATTTTGAACATCTTTCGGGGATAGAGGATATGGTTCAAAGGGGGGCAGAGCTTACTAAACAGCTTCTAGGTTTTGCCAGAGGAGGTAAATACGAGGTCAAGGTGACCGATCTGAACAAGCTTGTCCAGAGGAGTTGTGAGATGTTTGGCCGGACCAAAAAAGAGATTAAGATGCATACAAAACACCGGAAAGAGTTATGGCCGGTGGAAATGGACAGAGGTCAGATTGAGCAGGTGTTGTTAAACCTCTATGTCAATGCCTGGCATGCCATGCCGGATGGAGGAGATCTCTATGTTGAAACGGGCAATGTCATGCTTGACGAAAGCTACACCAAGCCTTTTGGTGTGAGTCCCGGCAATTATGTAAAGATCTCTGTTACTGACACAGGCATAGGCATGGATAAGGCTACGCAGCAAAGGATATTTGATCCGTTTTTTACCACCAAGGAGATGGGTCGTGGAACCGGCTTGGGTCTTGCCTCTGCTTATGGAATTATCAATAATCATGGCGGCATCATCAATGTATACAGTGAAGAGGGTAAGGGGACCACGTTTTGCATTTACCTGCCGGCATCACGAAAGGAGGTCGCAACCAGAGAAAAGAAGGTGGCCGAGGATGTCTTAAAGGGGACAGAAAGAGTTCTTCTTGTAGATGATGAGGATGCGATTGTTGATGTTGGCGAGGAGATGCTGAAAAACATGGGCTACAAGGTTCTGGTGGCCAGAAGCGGAAAAGAAGGAGTGGACGTTTACACAAAACATAAGGAAGAGATTGATCTGGTTATTCTCGACATGATAATGCCGGACATGGGCGGTGGCGAGGCCTATGACAGAATGAAAGAGGAGAACCCTGATGTAAAG
>JBEQLC010000271.1:0-2665 GCA_040326175.1 Desulfobacteria bacterium
TGTGCACCAGAACCTCTGTGATCCGAGGGTCCTTTTCCTTCTCATTATGGTCTCGAATTGCCTTACTAACAGGCGCTGCCTTGATGAACTGGGGACGGGCACCGACAATAGTGACAATCTTCATCTATTGGTTTTCCTAGAAAATATAGATGGGATTAAGCGAGAGCCGTTCAACTTGTTGAAGACGTTGAAAGCGTAATAAAATGGGGCCAAACATAAGTAATTATAGCCTATCTCTAATTACAGGAACTGGGCAAAGGTGCGCCGGAGTTCCTCAAGGTCTCCTAGGCTGTTCCGCAAAACATCGTGGACGATCTTGCGGTCGATCTCAATATATTCGTGCACCAGGGTGTTTCTAAAGCCAATCATTCTAATCCACTTCTCTTGGAGGGAATCATCAATATGGTCGGCCCTGGCGAGCAATGCCGGGATGTCACTGTACCAGTTCACCTCACCCAAATCCAATTCAGCAACCACATGATTTCCCATGTCATTGATCGCTTCAATTGCAAGATGCAAAAAGCGCTCAACACTACCATAGCGCTGAGGGTCGGCTATGAACTCGTCAAAGCTGTATTTTTGCAATCCTCGTAGGATGGCAAGATATTCGTCAAGCTTGTTCAATCGTTTCCGTAAGACTTCAGCCTTGATCTTTAGCACTTAGAATCCTTTTCTTGTACGCCTGGCGTTGGATAAGGAGATAAGGATAGAAGTCAAGATATTGACGTACTATCTTGGAATAAGTTGAACCTCGATCAAATTCCGGCCTTGCATACACCAGCATGTTCTGCCGGACGGCCTCGTACTGCAAGACGATATCATTACCACCCAGAAAAACCAGATCCACTTCACAAAAACCGAATCGGGCAAGATCCGTAAGGATCTCCAGTTTCCTCCCGCGAAGGGCACGAGTCCCCGGCACAATTGCCAGATCAAGGTCACTCTCGAGATGAGTGTTTTCGGTTGGTGTCGAACCAAAAAGGTATACAGCCTGGATCTCAGGGTATCTTTCAAAGACCTTAGAAAGGAGTTTAAGGTGTGGAAGCCTCTTAGTATTCATTGCTTTATCGAGTCTTTTTGTTATTGCATCGTGCCATCACTGCTTAAAATCTTTCAAACAAGGCGCCTTCTCGGTGAGGAGACCTATTCTTGTGCAACTCTCACTATTTTATCTTGCTCTAATTTCCGATACCTTTGGCTACAAACCTTACAAGCTGTCTCCTCTGTGTCAAAAAAGATCTGCACCCCACACTCACACATCCAGCCCTTTTGTTTGCCGGGATTCCCAACAATCAGAGCATAATCGGGCACATCCTTCAAAACCACGGCCCCTGCTCCGATAAAGGCGTACCTGCCAATAGTGATACCGCAGAGTATGGTGGCATTTGCACCGATGCTAACTCCCTTCTTGACCAAGGTGGGACGAATTTCTTCCATGCGCCGGATACCGCTGCGCGGATTGTAAACATTGGTAAAAACCATGGATGGACCACAAAAGACCTCACCTTCCAGTGTTACACCCTTGTAGATTGAGACATTGTTTTGAACTTTGCAGTCGCTCCCTATGGCCACATCCGGGCCAATGACCACGTTCTGGCCGATATTGCAGTTTTCACCTATGCTGGATCCTGAGAGAACATGCGAGAAGTGCCAGATCTTTGTCCCAGAACCAATCTCTACGTTCTCATCTATGTAAGAGGATTCGTGCACAAAGTAGCTTTTGGCGGACGACCCAGGTGACAGCGAGTTGGAGTTCGTGGCGGGCTCCAAGTGAATCTTGCAGCCATCCTGGTTGAGGGACTCCTGTGATGCTTGCAACACTTGCAGCACTCGCAATCCCTCTCTGCCGTCTGTTCTTGGAGTCATTCCCTTTGTGACGCACTCTAAAAAGTGCTGGCATTCAGCCTTGAGGGGCTCGTCCATTTCAACCTGGACAAGCTCAGCTTCAGCTTTGGCAGCAACGGGAACTCGCTGGAGCCATTCGATTTTGTGGGGATAAAGAAGAAGTTTCTCCTCGCTAACATCATCAAAAACCGCCATCTTCTCCTCACCCACTACAACCAATTTTTGCTCTTTGAAGGGATGGAGCCAGGAGACAAAAATGTGGGCCTTAACTCCACTGGGGAAGTCTAGTGTGGTCAGGGTGGTATCCGGTATCTGCTGCTGCAGGTAGCTGCCGCCGGTGGCATAGACCGTTTCCGGCATTTCCCTCAGCAGCATGAGAATCACAGAGATGTCATGCGGTGCAAAACTCCAGAGGATATTTTCTTCTGCCCGTATTTTGCCGATGTTGAGCCGGTTAGAGTAGAGGTATTGGATCTTGCCCAATTCTCCTTCGCCTACCAGCTCTTTCAGCTTTATCACCGCCTGGTGATAGTGCAGGATGTGGCCGACCATTAAGGTGAGACGGTTCTGTTCCGCAAGCTGAACCAGCTCTTCGCCCTCATCTACGGTCAAGGAAAGGGGTTTTTCCACGAAAACATGCTTTCCCGCCAACAAAGCCTTTTTGGTCAACTCGTAGTGGCTCTCTGCAGGGGTCGCTATGGCAATGGCTTCCGCAGAAGGGCCAGAACCATCGAGTAAGTCATCAAATCGCTGGACCGTAGGAACTCCATCATACATTTTCTGCAAGTTGTGAAGCACGCTTGGGTCATTATCACAGATG
>JBEQLC010000272.1:0-2622 GCA_040326175.1 Desulfobacteria bacterium
ACAAGAAACCGGGATTAAGAACTGTTTGTGACTTGGCCGGGGTTGATTACAACGAAGTAGAGGAGGTCTACAATCTGCGGGAAATTGAACTTATGATTGCTTTTTCAAAGAAAACGTCAGATTCAATTGTAGAAAAGTGGAGAACTGCTTTTAACGAAATGGGAGCTGATGGAACAATAATGAAAATTCGCAAGAGATGGAATAATAAAATACCAGATGCTCCATTTCCGGAGATTCAAGACAAGCCTTAAAAGACACCCACCATAGCCCGGGCACCTCAATCAAGACCTTGCCAACGTGTGGCTGGCGCAGTATGATTGTGCCCATGCAAAACGGTTCCCCATCAAAACCTTCTCCAAAAGTCAGTAGCATCAGCCGTCGTTTCAGTTACGCCCTGATTGGCGTAGTGACCTTAATGTTAGTGGGTTTTGCTGCGTTCGCCATATTTTTCAATGTTTCCAAGATGGAAGGTGAATTAGAAGAAAGATTGAACAACTCCTTGGAACTTGCTCAGATAAGTTTACCGAAACCGCTCTGGAATGTTGACCATGATATTGTAGAAGATTTTATCAAATCCCTATTTTTAGATAAATCCATTGTTTATGCCAAAGTATTGTGGGGAAATCTCGTCATCACTGAAAGGAAGCATAAAAAATTTCAACAAAAAGATTTCTCATATTTTGAATCCTCTTCAACATTCATCGCCAAAACCTCTGATATTATTTACGCGGGACAGAAAGTCGGGACGATACAACTCGTCATGTCGCGCGAGATCATCAAGAAAGAGCTCATTGTAAATATTAGTGTAATTGTTAACTTAACGCTTGTCATAATTGCAGGTATTTCAGTGACATCCGTTTTCATTACCAGACGCTATATTTCTCGCCCTTTATTAGAACTGCAAAATTCGGCAACCGCTATTGCGCAAGGAGATTTGGAAGCTTTCATTGATACCAGTAGTAGTGATGAGATAGGAAGCCTCGCCAAGGATCTCGATATCATGCGAGATTCGATCAAGCAGTTATTTGGCGAGCTTAGCGATAGCAAGGATAAACTGGAGGAGTACAGCCGGACCCTGGAACGGAAGGTCGAAGTGCGCACCCAAGAACTGGCTCGGTCGGTGGAGGAACTGCAAGCCCTGGGGGAAGTCAGCCAGGCGGTGAGCTCCACGCTGGACCTGCAAAAAGTTCTTGCCACGATTGTTGCCCACGCTGTCGAGCTTTCGGGCACGGAGTCTGGGGCGATCTATGAGTTCGATGAGACAAGCGAGGAGTTCGAACTACGGGCCACACACCGGATGAGTGAGGAACTGATCCAGGCGATTCGAGATTCTGGGGTCAAACTGGGTGAGACTGCGGTCGGGTGGGCGGGGGTAAACCGTGAAGCGGTGCAAATCCCGGACATCTTGGAAGAACCAACCTACCCGACCCGCGAGATCATGAAGCGGGAAGGATTCCGAGCCTTGCTCGCGGTTCCTCTGCTTCGCGAAGACAGGCTCATCGGTGGGCTGGTGGTTCGGCGCAGAGCACCTGGCCAGTTTCAAAAAGAAACGGTTGACCTCCTCCAGACGTTCGCCACCCAGTCGGCCCTGGCAATCCAGAACGCACGGCTTTTCCGTGAGATCGAGGCAAAGGGACGAGAGCTTGAGATCGCCAGCAAACACAAGTCCGACTTCCTCGCCAACATGAGCCACGAACTCAGAACTCCCCTCAACGCCATCCTGGGCTATACGGAACTGATCATTGATAAGATCTACGGCGATGTCCCAGAGAATATTCAAGAAGTTCTGGAGCGCGTGGAGAAAAATGGTCGCCATCTCCTCGGCCTGATCAATGACGTCCTCGACCTTTCCAAAATAGAGGCGGGACAACTTCTTCTTTCTCTAGACGACTATTCAATGAAGGAGGTCGTCCATACCGTCTTCACTTCAGTTGAATCCCTGGCAGCGGAGAAGAACCTTGAGCTGAAGGTTTCAGTATCTCCAGAGGTGGCTCACGGCAAGGGCGACCAACAGCGCATATCCCAGGTGTTCTTGAATCTTGTCGGCAACGCCATCAAGTTCACCGAGGCGGGGGAAGTCAGGGTTGAGGCCACAGCTTCCAACGATAATTTTGTGGTCTCCGTCTCTGACACGGGTCCCGGTCTCTCGGAAGCCGATAAGCAGATGATCTTCGAGGAGTTCCACCAAGTGGATGGTTCCAGCACCCGGAAAAAGGGCGGAACCGGCCTCGGCCTCTCGATTGCCAAAAGGATTGTCGAAATGCACGGGGGCCGCATTTGGGTGGAATCGACTGTGGGGAAAGGTTCGACTTTCTGGTTCACACTACCGGTTCGAGTTGAGAGGCAAAGGGAGCAAAGATGAGTAAGTTGATTTTGGTAGTAGAAGACCAGGAGGACAACCGGCGTATCATGCGCGATCTCCTCACCAGCGCCGGCTATGAGGTGATCGAAGCGGTAACCGGGGAAGAGGGGGTGGCCGCGGCTGAGACCCATCGTCCTGACCTGATCCTCATGGACATCCAGCTTCCGGGGCTCGACGGCTACGAGGCCACGCGCCAGATAAAGGCCAACCCCGATCTCGAACATATTCCGATCATTGTGGTCACCTCCTACGCTCTGAGC
>JBEQLC010000273.1:0-2590 GCA_040326175.1 Desulfobacteria bacterium
CCATGATGGGTTGGGACTGTGGAGACTGCAAAATGGGGTATGTCTTTGTAGTCAATCGTTTTGACTTCGTCTATACTCTCGGCACTGTTACCGAGGCCTGTGCCGATCTGGAGGCCTATTTGCGGGCGATGTGGGATCCTGGCTTTAACGAATTCGGTCGCCTCAAGGACTTTATTTTTGAAGGATTCCATGATAAAATGTCCTTTCTATGTGAAAATCAGAGCGTAGCTTAGAACGTATGGCCGACCCCCGTCAAACTTTAATTGACGGCTTCGTAAAAAGTCCATCTGCGGCGTTGCGCTTCATCTTTCGTCATTGCGACGTACGATAAGTACGCCTCATTCCTCAATATTCGCGCGCCTTGCATCTGGAGCTTTTTACTGTGCCGTCTGTTTGTTGACTTTTTACGAGTCCATCAAGAGTGACAAATAAAAAAATAGTTTTGAGAGAGTGTGAAGCTTCCCCGCCCGTTAAGGAAAATAAACATTTTCATATAGCTCCCCTTGACCCCGTCCTGAAGGACGGAGGTTCTGCCCTACGGCAGCACTTCGTGCGCGGGGAGCGAGCCGGTCAATAGAAAAGTAAGTGAAAAACCTTAAAGCTTTTGTCGAATCCAGGTCAAGGCCTGGTTAAACTCTTCCTTGAGTTGAGCCATGGCCTTTCCGCGGTGACTGACCTGGTTCTTCTCTTCCAAAGAAAGCTGGGCAAAAGTCCTGTTGAGCGGAGGGTAATAAAACAGCGGGTCGTAGCCAAAGCCATTCTCCCCGGCAGGGGCCTCAGCGATGAGTCCCTCACACCGGCCCTCATACGTGAGTGCCATTCCAGAGGGGACTGCGATGGAAATCACACAGACAAAGGTTGCAGTCCGGTTGGTTTTGCCCTTCATTTCGCGCCACAACTTGGCGCTGTTGTCTGTATCACTAACGTTTTGCCCTGCATAGCGGGCCGAGTGGACCCCTGGAAGACCTCCTAATGCATCCACCTCAAGGCCACTGTCGTCGGCCAAGGTCGGCAGTCCCAGGACCTTGGCTGTGAAAGCAGCTTTTTTGTATGCATTTTCGTCAAAAGTGGTGCCATCCTCTTCAACGGGGGGGATCGGACCGAAATCGTCCAGATTTTTTATCTCTATCGGAAAGTCTTTCAAGAGCTCCCTTAATTCTCCGGTCTTCCCTGCATTTCGTGAGGCCAGCACCAACAATTGCCTCTCTGTCATCAGCTTATTCCTTTCTGTCATCGGCTCCTGTTCTACTTGCTACGTGGTCAGTTGGGTTCAGCCCAAAGGCCCTTAAGACATACAAAAGGGCGATCAGGGAAAACCCGAATACCATAATACCGTTCACAAAGAAAGTCATTTTATAACCCCAGACCTGGTTCAGCCAGCCGGAAAAAGCAGCGAAAACAAATATCGCTGAAGTCCTGGCGCAAAAGACAAGACCCGAATTGCCACCCAGTCTGGCGGCCGGAAAAAAGCGAGCCGTTAGCACATCGGACTCCAGGATTGCCAAGGTGTCACCCATTGTGTGAATCATCCTGATGATCAGGAGCCCACCAAGGGTGTTGGCAAAGGGGGTCATGAACTGAAAACAGCTTGAGATGAGAAGTCCTACAATGAGCATTAGGAAGACTCGCTGTTTTTTGTCCATAAGTATACCGGCAAACGGTACCAGAAGGGCCATCCAGCCTCCAAGGGCAAAGAATACAAGGCCTATTTCCTTTTTATTTAATCCGACAGTCTCCTTCATCAAAAGACTTATGCTGGACTGCTCCGCCCCAAAGTGTGTACCGAGAACAAATACCAGGGCAATCAGGAACAGGGCGTCCGGTTCTTTGATGTCTCTCTTATAGTCCTTAAAGCTGAAGACTACGGGTGGCGCATCCTCAAGAAAGAGAGTTGACAACACGATAATCATCGAAAGCATGAACGCCAACTTTATAACGAGAGATGCACCAAAAGTTTCATAGAGATAACCCCCAAGCAGAGGACCGGATCCGAAACCGAGATACCCCCCCATGTGCAGCCACGCTATTTTCTTTGCACGTCCCCTGCTATCGGTCAGCTTCAGGTAAAGGGACATCAAGATCACCCTGATGGCCGCAGCACCCACCCCTCCGAGGAGAAGTGCAGCGCATACACTGTAGAAATCTTTCAGAATAAGAAGGAGGAACAGA
Organism: Desulfobacteria bacterium; assembly: GCA_040326175.1. Classification (GTDB taxonomy): domain Bacteria; phylum Desulfobacterota; class Desulfobacteria; order Desulfobacterales. Next base: position 2,170 of record JBEQLC010000273.1, read on the forward strand.
TACCCGCTGAAACAAATTGCGCCTAAGGTCAGTGTCTTCTTCGGAGAGAAGTAGTCTGAAAACACACCAAAGGGGAGGATAAGGAGGATGCTTGATAGCGAGTTTAGACCGATGGCAAATCCTATCTGCTGATCAGTGAAATCATAGGCTTTAAAGATAAGGGGCAGATAGGCGAGCACCATCCAGAACGCGAAGAAATACAGAAAATATGACAGAATAAATACGATGGATCTGGATCTGCTCATGCATGTTCCCGAGGGGAGGCCCTCGTCAGTTTTCGTGCATCAGAGACGAAGCGCAGCTTTTGATAGATCATAGTCCGAACAATGGATGAAAAAGCCCCAATGGAGCCCCACGGGTAAACCCGTGGTCCCACTAAAGTACCCGTCTTCGCCTTCGGCTACGACGCGGTTATCCGCCT
>JBEQLC010000274.1:0-2562 GCA_040326175.1 Desulfobacteria bacterium
GATCAGGCAACGTCCCTCTGGTTAGAGCTACATCGGCATTGAGCAGAAGCACGAGAAAGTTCATGCTCTTTAAACGGAGTTGAGCCAGGTCACGCAATTCCTTTGTTGGTGCGTATAAAGTGGCCTGATGCAAGTATCTCTTGATTTTAGCGAAATCGGGCCCGCCTGGTTCGTTCAAGGCTGCATCGGCCTTCTTCTGAAAGTAGTTGGACACAACTGCATAGACCTCTTCCTCCGAGTAAACATCCCGGATCGGGCTTGGCGTTTCCATTCCGTCAAGACTCATAACCAATTCTGTTCCTGACGGTGCAAATTTTCCCCGCTGCACCTGAACAGCACCGTCCGCATTCTTCAGGTGAAACTTGGCTCTGTTGGACATGCTTGCCCCGACAATAATCACAAGCAGCATTGCCAGTCCACAAAGACCAAACTTGATCGCTTTAGCCATTGGATTGGGCCCTCCTGTCAAAACCGAGGCAGGAGGCTCGTATTTCGGTCTCTCGAAAACTTCAGGCATCGGGCCAGCTGCTTTTTCAACTGTCTCAGCCTTTTTGGCCTCTTTCACAGGGGGAGCAGCCGCTAAATCGAACTCTTTAGAGAGCAAAGCCCTGATCCGTTTCGTTTCGTCCTTATCATAACCCGTAACAAAAGGTGGCGCATCCGGAATCTTCGCGGCCGGCTTTGCCTTGGGAGGGGCCGCCATTTCCGCGAGCACCCCAGTATCGAACTTCCTAAAAAGGAGGTCCTTGATTGAAACCTTCGGCTTCTTTGCTGCCGTCGCCTTTTTCCCCTTGGCCTTGGGCTTCGCCGCCTTCTTGGCTGGGAGCGCCTTTGTTGTTGGCTTCCCCTTCTTTTTCAAATCCTTTTTCTTTGCCCCCTTTGTCGGGACAGACTTCTTTGGCGCTGTTTTCTTCTTGGCGCTCGGCTTTTTCCCGGTTGATTCGGGCCGGTCCTTCTTATCCATGAAAACCCCCTTCGGTCATTAATACATTCACTCGGTGATCAGAGAAATGATCGCCCAGACAAAAACCAGGTCCTTATACTAGATTTCGCTCCTATTGTAAAGACGTTTCTGCCCTGTACGCAGGTTTATTCTGAAACATCGAGTGGCATCAGCATCCCCCTGCCCTCTTTTCCCAATCGGCTTGCATATCCGTGCGTTGGCTGTGGGTCGACTCTCGTCTTGAACGCAGACCACTGACCTAAGGGGAGCACGTCTTCGTACAGAGCGGGGGCAATGGAGGCATGGGGAAATGTGCAACTTCCTTAAGTTAAACCATCGTCCTCTGGTCCATCATTTTTGTTTCTTTCAGAAATGGGCTCAGGCTCCAAAAGCGCAAAGCCACACTCCTTATCCATAACGCGAGTTGCCTTTGCACCTACGATTTCATAAAGGATGACTTCGCCAACCAACCAGGTTTTGACTCCCGGCCTCAAGCATCCAGTCAGGGTATGTTCTGATCGTCCGAGAGAAGCATGTATATGAAGGACCGGCTTGCCGCCTTCCCCTGGGGCCAAAACACCGACTCCGACCACCTCATGGGCGGAATCAATAGGGAACAGCATCGGATCTGGTGGTCTTTGGTCTGAATCGCGTGGGCCCACTACGACCTGCCCTGCTCCGATTCCCCCAACTAGAATAACGTGGCCCACTGATACACCGTTCTCGGCCGCAAATTGTTCGATGCATTCGGGAACCACATCGCCATCTTCGAGCCGGATTACGAATACCCGGCCGATATGTCCCTCACTTGATTTCATGACCAGCCTCCTCGCTTTCTGTCATTATAGTAATTCTAGTAAATATCTTCCGTTTACGACAATCTTCTAAGCTGTCAGGGGGCATCCCTTTTTGAATCAGGTCAATTCCCCTCTTTGCTCGTTGGAGGCATAATGCACGGAACTCTCCAGGCTAGGCACACGGTAACACCCCTATACGCTTGGTAGCGTGTTTGTAAATGCGTCAAAACTGTGCAGAAGACAGTGCCGTTGTGGTACCTGTCAGGGAATATGCAACGACCTGACTTCAAAAAGGGATGCCCCCTGACAGCACTTTGTCTTGGTTCAAAACAGAACACACTTCTGAGAACCGCTCTAAGATCGCAACCCTCGACCCTCTTCTATGGCGTGCACGCTGAGGTCGGTATTTCTAACTGCGAAGTGGAGCGTCCTAGGATATAGTTTTACTTCGACAGGTGTCTGGCCGATCAGCTCCCCTTCTGCCTGCACATATGCCTGAGGGTGGGCAGTAAGGTTGAGGTTTTGTCCGTACAGCATGTGAACCTGAGGATGATCCAGATGTTGACCGGTGTAAATCTTTTGAAGCAGGCGTAACACTTCCAGGCGACCCGTGTACTGACCCCACACCAGTTGAAACCGACCGGCTTGAGGTGAAGCCCCCGGTGTTATCATCATGCCCTTGCCAAAGAAACGTCCCAGCCCCACAGCAAAAAGAAAAGCGTCTGTCTCGAAAGGGTCTCCGTTTACTTCTCCTTTCAAATGGTGGGACTTCAGCCAGACCATCTCTTGAAGCGCACTGAGCAAGTAAGTACTTCTACCGCC
>JBEQLC010000275.1:0-2555 GCA_040326175.1 Desulfobacteria bacterium
TGAGTTCTGAAGCCATGCTTCTAAATCTCTGAAATTCTATCTGCCTATGACAGCCAAGCCATTTAGTGAGAAAAAGTTTCTGTTTTCCATTTGGGGCGAAGCCCCTAAGTTCGCTATAGGTAAAAGATTACCGAGATAATGATGTTTATGAACAGACAATACAAAAGACATTCGACAGCTGCTTTGGAGGTTTCCTGCGGGATTTCAGTGAAGGCCTTTCTTGCATGGAACCCCCGGTAAAGGGACGTGACAGTGACGGTGAATCCGAAAAATACAGCTTTTACGACGCCTACGGTAATGTCAATCCCAGATATGGATTTTCCTGTCTCTTGGAGAAAGTTTTCCAGTGGAACGTCGGTGACGGTCCAGGCAACAGCATATCCGCCTAGTATGGCAACAATGTCAAAAACGAAAAATAGACATAATATGGCGACTGTAATGCCGATGAGCCTGGGAAGACATATGATGTGAACAGGATCGATGCCCTGCATCTCGAGCGCATCTAACTCTCCTGAGACCGACATATAGCTTGTTTCCACCGTTACGGCAATCGCTGTCCGGAGGATAACTATCAGAGCAGTGAAAAGCGGTCCCATTTCCCGGACGATTAGGATTACGATCAGCTCTCCAAGTATATACCTACCCTCGACCGTTCCAAACTGCCTCGTGAGCTGTATGATGATCATGCTTCCCGTGATCAGTGCAATGAACACCACTATCGGCAGGGCTTGTATGGCTGTATAGTAGATCTGCTCCGAGGTGAATTTTAGGACAATCTTTCGGCCGGTTTGACGTCTTTTGAGGAGGAGGCCCGAAATCCGGCTGGTAAATGCGAAGAGATCGAGCATATGGCTAACGCTGTGGATCGTGCGTCTTCCAATGGCCCGAACCAGACTGCTCATGTCATCCTATCAGAGTTGCGGACTTTGTCCCAATTGGAACGTGGCAATCCCAAAAAGACCACACCCTTCCGCCGCATAGTAGTAGAGATTAAGAGATGTTCTCTTAGGTCCCCATATCCCAGGAAGCCAGATATTTCTTCTGCTCACGCGTGAGGGTGTCAATGGCAATGTTCATGGCTGCCAGCTTTTCCTTGGCAATCATCTTGTCGATTGCCGTCGGTACGGGATAAACTTGAACAGGAAACGATTTCTTTCTTTTTACCATGTACTCGATAGAGAGGGCCTGGTTGGCAAAGCTCATATCCATGACGCTTGAGGGATGACCCTCTGCGGCCGCGAGGTTTATCAAGCGACCTTCTCCGAGTATATTGATCCTCTTGCCGTTCTTCAATACATGTTCCATTGTGAAAGGGCGGATCTGTCTTTTGCTCTTTGTCATTCTTTCAAGTCCCGCCAGGTCTATTTCCACATTGAAGTGTCCGGAATTGCAGACGATTGCACCATCTTTCATGACTTTGAAATGGTTTTTGCCAATCACGTTAACATCCCCGGTCAGGGTGCAGAATATGTCCCCGATCTTAGCGGCCTCCTTGACAGGCATTACCAAGAAACCGTCCATGACTGCCTCAAGGGCCCTTAACGGATCTACCTCTGTGACAATAACGTTGGAGCCCATACCTCGGGCGCGCATGGCGACGCCCCGGCCACACCAGCCATAGCCACAAACCACAAATCGCGATCCGGCTAGGAGACGATTTGTTGCCCGGACAATCCCATCTATGGTACTCTGTCCGGTGCCGTATCGGTTGTCAAAGAGGTGTTTGGTATTGGCATCGTTGACTGCGATAATAGGGTACTTGAGTACACCCGCCGCCGCCATGCTCCTGAGGCGGATGATCCCTGTGGTAGTCTCTTCGGTCCCGCCCCTAACAAAGTCCAAGCACTCCTTTCGTTCCGAGTGAAGTATGGAGACCAGGTCGGCTCCGTCATCCATGGTATACATGGGCTTTAGATCGATGACAGCGTTAATGTGGTCATAATAGGTCTTATTGTTTTCCCCTTTGATGGCAAAGACAGGAATCTTCTCGTGCTTCACGAGAGAGGCTGCGACATCATCCTGGGTGCTCAATGGATTGGAAGCACAAAGCCTGATCCTGGCGCCACCGGCCTTGAGCGTCTGCATCAGGGCCGCCGTCTCTGTTGTAACATGAAGACAGGCCCCGAGACGTATCCCCTTTAAGGGCTTATCTTTTGCGAATCTCTCCTGAATCCGATCCAGAACCGGCATGCTCTGCTTGGCCCACTCGACGCGCAGCTTTCCCTCCTTTGCCAGTTTTAGGTCCCTAACGTCATATTCCATTCAAGCCTTCCTTTCCTCTATGATTTAGTTATACTACTTCTCTGATTAACCATCGCCAGGCGTCAACGTTTGGACCGCACCGCTTTTTTCCTGGGCTTCTTTATGCCGGCCTTCTTCTTCAATATATCTACCATATTGGTCTTCTCCCAGGTAAAGTCCGGATCATTGCGGCCAAAATGCCCGTAACACGCTGTTTTCTTGAAGATGGGTCGCAGAAGGTCCAAATACTTAATGATCGGTGCCGGCCTGAGGTCAAATACCTCGCTGACCATTTTGGAAATCCGTTCTCGGGG
>JBEQLC010000276.1:0-2555 GCA_040326175.1 Desulfobacteria bacterium
CAAAACCGAGTTACAAAGGAAGACCTCAGCCGGCGAAATTAACTCATGATGAGGTAAGTAGTATTAATAAAATAACCCAAGAGATAAGAAACGAGCTGAGTTACTCTTAAGTGGCGACATTCGTTTCGAAAATCCTGTGTGTCTGTCCACTCAGCGCAGAAAGTATCAGGCCCCTTCTTCCTGATCATGGAAGAGAGTGAAATAGACCCCATATTCCACTAATAGATCTTTACTCGGTCAGCAATATTTTAGACATCATATCGCCATCAACATTACCGCCACTGATAATAACACCTACTCTGCCTGACTCCGAGACGGCACCACTGAGTAATGCTGCCAATCCCAGTGCGCCCGAGGGCTCCACCACAATTTTCATCCGGTAGAACAAAAATTGGACAGCTTCGACGATGGCGGTTTCCGTCACGGTTCTCATATCATCAACGTATTCCAACACTAAGGGAAAAGTAAGCTTACCCAAAGACGGAGTACGGGTTCCGTCAGCGATGGTGGGTGGATTCTTGACTGTGTGCAGTGTTTTTGTGTGAAATGATCTGGTAGCATCGTCTGCTAGTTCTGGTTCAATGCCAATTACCCGACAAGCCGGTTCTATGCCTTTGGTGGCGATAGCTGAGCCACTCAACAAGCCTCCTCCCCCACAAGGTACAAGCAGCACATCCAGGGTTTTCAGTTCCTCGAACAACTCCAATGCTGCCGTTCCCTGCCCGGCAATGATGTCAAGATGATCGAATGGAGGAATTATTGTATAGCCATGCTCAGCTCTGAGAAGATCTGTCATCTCTTCACGAGTCGCTTCCTCAGGATCATATTCAATAACGGAAGCACCATAGGCCTCGGTGGCGGCGCGCTTAACTCTGGGCGCATTGTTCGGCATAACCACCGTGGTTCGGACTCCCAGTAACTGACCCACCAGGGCTACTGCCTGAGCATGGTTTCCCGAGGAGTAAGTGATTATGCCGCGCTCTCTTTGTTGGTCGGTAAGTTGAGATATTGTGTTGAAGGCGCCACGAAACTTGAAAGCGCCGACCCTCTGAAAATTTTCGCACTTCAGAAAAACATCCGCTCCCACCGATTCGTTGAGGATTCGGGAAGTCATAACGGGGGTGACATTGGCATGGCCTCGCAATCGTTCTCTCGCAGCTTTGACTCGGGCAAACATCCTTGCTCCATTTTGTAGTTAAAGATGGTCACTAGCCTAGTTGGTTAAGAGTTACTATGAACACATTAAGTAGTTTGCATTCTAATTATGTACGGGTCATGAAATCTTTTCTTTGGTTCCGAGGCTCCGGCCTGGTCACTTCTAGCGCAGCTGCGTTGCGGGGGAAGGCACCCCCTCCCTGTTCCCCGTTCCTGCGGAACGGGGCCAGGGGCTCTCCCCCACAGCTTCGGAAGTGAAACACAGGCCTCCCGCCAGTCACCTTAGAAAAGACATCATGACCCTCCATCGACATGACTACGATTGTTTTTTTCAAACTACTTAGTGCTCTCCGTAGTAATTGCTCCTCTGTCCTTGAATTCTCATTCAGGCCGCAATACTTTGGACATTCTGATTAGTGTTTCCTCCCGACTGTATTCTTTAAAGCCGCACTTGGTGTAGCATCTAAGGGCCATGGGGTTGTATGTCCTGGCGACTAATATTAATTTCTTTGCAGGCAATTTCTCTGTGGCGTACCGCTCCAGAAGATCGATCATGGTTTCCCCTAATCCTTGAGAGCGCAGCCAGGGTAAAAGGTACAGGTAACTCACAGTATAGACATCCGATTCCTCAGTCTTGCGAAGGGCGGCGTGACCTATGAGCTGCTCGCCTTCAAAAACCAAGAAAGGCTTATTGCCTGCATCCGGATCAAGCACCTCTCGCCACTGGTCATGGTCAAAGGGCCATTTAGCTTTCGGCCACACCAGATGCAGGTCTTCACGATCGCTTATAAGGCTGGCGATTACATGCGTATCCAGTGGAATGTTCTCAACCAATCTCACCTTTTGCCACCGAAAATTGTGAAGAATCAAAATTTGACATGACGCTTTCTCTCCTCCCATGCCAAATTCGTAGGTCGGATGGTCCCGCTTCAGCGGGATTGATCCGACAAAAAATCTATATTCGATGGGAAATATGGTTACTGAAAGGCAGACCCTATTTTCAGGTATCTTATTATTGAAGCAGGAGCTGGTTCAAGCAAGGCGAAATCGCCAGCCAAAAGGATCTTCCTTGCGACCGTACTGGATGCCTGTGAGTTCGTCATAGAGTTTTTGGGACAATGCGCCCGTCTTCCCATCCGCTATTTGGAGGTCTTCTCCTTTGTAGCAGATCAAACCAACAGGAGAAATTACCGCTGCGGTGCCGGTAGCAAACATCTCTTTCAAAGAGTTGTTCTTGCAGCCGTCGGCGACCTCTTCAATAGAAATCGGACGTTCGGAAACGTTTAGGCCCCAATGTCTGGCAAGTTGCAGCACCGAGTCCCTGGTGACACCTGGCAGGATCGTTCCCCCGAGGGGTGGGGTTACAAGTTCGTCATTTATGAGAAAGAAGATATTACTGG
>JBEQLC010000277.1:0-2504 GCA_040326175.1 Desulfobacteria bacterium
GGTGAAGAACGATAAATCCCAGTTGGACAACAACCGCTGGAATCGAGAATGACTCAAGAAGACAAAGCGCGCGAATCTATAGCGACTATAGATAAATTCTTCTCTCTCATTGATTCAGGAGATCTCTTCACCGGGTCGGATCCTTTATCCCACAGAAATCTCCGAAGCGACGTGCTTTCTGCCCTGTCCTATTTGCTCTACTGGGGTCGCCCAATCCTGGAAGAGGCGAGAGGGGTAACCTGGCCTTACGATGGTCTGCAGAAACGCTATCACATCCTGAGAGAACTGGCCGAAGGAAAGAAAAATAGCTCTCTGCAGCGACAGGCCCTATTCTTTCTCGCCTTGTTGCCTTTTCCAAGACAGTGGTCCAATTTGTTCAAGGTTGAAGCGCTGTATCGAGACGATGTGGAAATTAGATCGTTCTTGTCCGAAGAAAAACAGAAAGTCTCTGATAGACTGCAGAAAAAGGTGCAAAAAGAGTACAAGTTGCGACACTTCTGTCAGGTCCTGAAAGCTCCGGGAAAAGAAAACGAAAAGGGGGTTCTCCGGATTTTCGCGCTCCCCTATCTCATGGCTAATTCCATGCTATTTAGACAGCTTAACCGCAGATATATACTCTATGTAGAACCCCCATGGGGGGTGGTTTTTCGCCACACCTGGTTGCGTAACTTATCCACCGCGGAAGACGCGTGCGTTTTTGGGGTTGGCAGTGCCGACGACATCCTTTTTCTGAACAGTCAACCCCAGATGGTACCCACCCCGTTGGCCCACGGAGACTATCTCTCAGAAAATGATGCGGTGGTGCTTGATCAACGGAAGGAATACGACCTCGTTTTTAACTCCACCTACGACGACATCCCTCGTAAAAGACATGAGCTGATGTTAGAACTACTGCAACATCAGCTCCTGATGGATAAGAAAGCTCTCTTTCTCGGAAGAGGCCGGCAAAAAACCGTGGATCAGTTCAAGAGTCTGGTTGGCCGGGCCGGACTGGAAGATCGGGTAACCGTAATGGCAAATATCTTGAGACAAGATATTCCGAGCCAACTCGGTGGATGTAAAATTGGCGTTCACCTATCACTCAATGAGAACGGTTGCCGAAGCTTGTATGAATACTTCCGGTCCGATCTACCCTGCGTCATCTCTTCATCCATGCCCGGGACCGATCTGGACATCTTTAATGCACAGACTGGTTTGGCGGTGACCGACAATGAGCTCCCTGAGGCCATCGCATTCGTTTTAACCCATCGAGACCAATTTGCCCCTCGACGGTGGTTCTTGGAGAATTCCGGCAGCTCGAGGTCGAGCCAGAAACTCAATCGGTTTCTCAAACAACTCTTCAAGAAGCTCGGCTATGCCTGGAGAGATGACATAGTACCATTGCTCAGTGGTGGACCCAACCGCTATGCCAACCCTTCTGACTACGAACGCTTTAGGGAAGAGTTCCTGTGGATTTTTGGTTGCTTGAAGAATGTTGGCAATATACCTTTCAGAATTGTAGTGGACTGATATTTAGGAGGATTCATTATGATCATTGAACAGATTACCGTGGGTCAGATGGAAGTATTCTGCTATCTGGTTGCTTGTGAAGAGACCCGGGAGGCGGCAGCTATTGATCCTGCGGGCGACGAAGATGATATAGAGAAAATTATCTCGATTCTCAAGGAAAAGAATCTCCAGCTGTCTTACATTATTAACACCCATGGTCATGCTGATCACACCTTTGGCAATCAGCTCCTGGCTGGCCGAACTGGTGCCAAAACAGTGATGCATGAACTGGATGACGATTTGTTTACTACTGGAGAGGCCAAGGCTTGGGCCGCGGCATTCGGGCTTTCAGCTGCGCCACCGGTTGATATTCGGATCACTGACGATTACAGACTTCCCCTGGGCAAGCTGACCCTGGAGTTCATCCACACGCCAGGACATACTCCGGGAGCAGTATGTGTGCTGGTAGAAAACAATCTTATCACCGGTGACACTCTTTTTGTTGGAGCCGTCGGCCGCACCGATCTGCCGGGGGGGTCCATGGAAACACTGCTCAATTCCATCAAGGAAAAGCTGCTGCCCCTCCCCGAAGACACCGTGGTATGGCCAGGGCATGACTACGGCGATCAACCCACCTCAACCCTGGGGCGGGAGAAGGAGACGAATCCGTATATTACCGATTTTATTTTGGATAAATAATCCTTGGATTGTCAGCGTAATAAAGGAAACCATATGGCGAAAAAAATACACTACACCCACCTCGACTCCCCCTGGGGTTCCCTCTTTCTAGCAGGGACAGACAAAGGTATTTGTGCATGCAGATTCATGAACGGTAAGGATGAAGCCGGCCCACTCGCCGCTGTGATGAGAAAGAACTCCGAGGCCCTCATAAAAGAAGATAGAGCCCCTCTGACTCCAGCCGTCGAGCTTTTGCGACGCTATTTCTCAGGTGAACCAGAGCGTTTTCTTTATCCCTTGGATCTCCGAGGTAGTACCTTTCAAATCCGGATCTGGTC
>JBEQLC010000278.1:0-2481 GCA_040326175.1 Desulfobacteria bacterium
GATCACTGCCGGCAAGTGCTGAGCCCGTATTCTACCTTGCCATGTCAGTGGATCGTCTGCCTCAGCACTGTAAATATCCCTGCCCGCATGCCGAAGGAGGATGATTGTCGTCTTGGTTCCCGGCGGTGACTGGTATGTTGGGCTCGTCTCATCTTCTGAAGTCGTGGCGCAGCCAACAAGCAGGGCAAGAACCAAGCATATTGCCGCGACACCAGAAACTGTTCGAAAACCTTTGATTGGCTCCATCGGTCTGATCTCCTCGCCTGTTATAATCGTGGATCCAACCTAGCACAAAAAAGTGAGATTGGTCAAAATGGATCAACTATTTAGAAAACGTGTTGGATTGTCTCGAACTGTACAGATGGGGGAAGCGAGAAGGTTTACTTCATGGATGAAAAAATCTTGTTAATCTTTTCTTTGATGACACGCTCAGCGATGGTTGACAAGCGTTCCTCCACCAGCCGGGCTACCAGCGCTTCAATCTTCTCGGTTAGCAAATCAGCCAACTCCTCTTCAGAACCGCTTATAGTGACCGCCTCACCCGCATTTTTGCCTGCCCCTTCATCCTGCAATTGCACGTCGCCAAGGAGATCTTCTGCAATCTGTTCCTCAGCGACAACCGGTTCGGCAGCGGTAGCGGTCTCTTCTTCGGACTGAAAGTCCATTTCCAGTTCTTCAAAGAGATCTTTGGAGAACTCCTGCTCCTCGGCATTCGGTTCTGCAGCGGCAGTCCCATCTCCCGCGGACTTAAAATCTTTTTCCAAATCGTCAAAGAGATCCTCGGATAGCTGATCTCCTAAGACAGGAGACTTCTTAGGTTCTTTTTTTTGCTCTGGCACCGCCTTTTTTTCAAGGAGTTTTGATGCATCCACTTCACGGGTGGCGAGGAGTTCGTCTAGCGCCTTGGCAATGTCTTCATCCACCTCCTCCTTGCTCGTCTCTGCCGCAGGTGGACTTCCGGCGCCCGTCGACGCCTCCTTAGCCAACATGGCTTCAACTTCACCCTCAGCGTCACTCATGGCATCCAGTGCAGCTTGTGCCTGATTATCCGCAGGCTCGTCTTCAGGTGGGGGCCCATCCGACTCTCCAAACAAATCCATGTCCAGTTCCAGGCTGTCCATCCCCATTGCCCCGTCATTGAGGCTAATTGTCGACACCTCTCCGTCAGGGGTTTGATCATCCAAGATAGGCCCGGGCACTTCCACAACGTCAGCCAGGTTAGCGACCTCGGTATCAATGGTATCGAGGAGAAAATCAAGTTTTTTAGTAGCTTCCTTTTTAGGACTACTGTTCTTAAGTTCACTGTTTGAAGAACTGCTGCTCATATTCGTCGTTCCAGAGCCAAGATCAAGAACATTCGATGCGCTGGCCTGCGACCATCAGCCGCGGGCACTCTCAAAAAGCCTGGCCCATCAACGGCAGTAAAAAGTATCCGATGGCCCGACTTTTCTGACCAATACCCATTAAGCAAAAGCAGTGCCAAACATATGGCTGCTGGATCATAGTTAATGGTTTTCAAGCAGTTACGTCCATCCACTAGGGGCCTTGCCCTTACCCGCACCTTGGCGTCAGTGTTGCTTATGGTGAAAAACTTCCATGTCAGAGTAATCTGGCCTTCTGGAGCGACACTTTTACTCTCATACGAGAGAGACCAACGAAAAAAAGGCAGCGCCATTTCAGCCGCTGCCTTTTCCTTAGCTTCCTAGAGACCCTTTCTATTTTTGCGGTTCCGTCAGCTCGTCCTTTCGCACCTAACCCGGATATTTCATGAATTGCTTGCCGCGACCGTTCACTTGCCAGCTCTCTCCCTGGCCAACTCTTCCGGACTCATGGTCCAGAAAGGAGTTCCATCCTTTGTTAATCGCACTTTATACTCATAATAGTTGCCCTTTTTCACCTTGGAAGCCATAAATACTTCCTTGCCGTCAATCTCCGCCCATACGCCCTTCACCTTCACCTTGTCACCTTTCCTGAGTGAGATCCTGTTGGGGTTAACAAACGGGCTGGGGCCGAGGTGAACGGTGACAGTTTCATCGCTGTCTCCATCTCGGACGAGCAGTGCTACCCCGGGGGACATGCCTTTTAGGGGGGTGATTTGTTTGAAACCCACTACATTGCCCTTGAGACTGTCCCACTCATCAAGGTCATAGAGCTTGTTGTAAGCGCTGTCCTTTTCCCAACCCACGATGCCCCCCTTTTCTGCAGCAAAACCAGCGCTCAAGCCAGAAATATACATTCCTAAAAACAACACAAGACCAATTACCGGGCTCTTACCGTAACCTTTCATGGCAACCTCCCTGCCACCGCATTCCATGTGTGAGTGGGATAGTATCGGTAGTTCCTGCCTCTACTCAATTTCAACGAGCTCTTGTCTACCCAACAGGATTGGCAAGGTAGTAGTCTATCATTTTTTGCCCCGCTGGTCAGCATTTGATCATCCAGGAGTTTGCCCGTTGTTCAGGACAAATGGAGGTTTCAGTG
>JBEQLC010000279.1:0-2452 GCA_040326175.1 Desulfobacteria bacterium
CTACGATTAAGATCTTGGTGCATATTGTCCCTCCAGTAGTTCCGGTTTTACTCTCCTGAGAAAAAGGGCACAACTAGCTGTCAACATCCCCTCAATGAGCATTATCGGGAGATTGGCTGCAACCGCCACCTTGGCCGCAGGCAAAAAAGCCTCTCCAGTCAAATACAGCGAAAAGCCTAACAGGACAACGCTTCCCAAAACAGCACAAAAACCGCATGCGAAGGCTGAAAAGGTAAATATAGGAATCTTGGCTCCAACTCTCACACCCCATCCAAACAGATAGTGGCATAGGACGGCGGGAAGGGCCATGTTCAACGTGTTCACTCCCAGTGATGTAAGCCCCCCATACTGGAAAAGGAGGCCCTGGAGTGCCAGGCCGACCAATATGGCTGGGAAGGCCTTCCAGCCGAGGATCATGCCCAAGAGACCGTTCAGGACCAGGTGAACTGAAGCAGGACCAATAGGCACATGAACCAGGGAAGCCACAAAGAAGGCGGCTGAGAGGATCCCCGCAGAGGGTATTTCTTCGGTCTCAAGCTTTCTCAAGCCGACAGCAACGCCTGCTGTTGTGAGAGCCGCACCTGCTATGAGAACGCTCGGTGACAGTATACCTTCTGTGATATGCATGGTTAGAGAAATCCCTCTTCCGCTCTTACCGCCCCCCCCAAATTGCCATACCGCATTCTTGTCATCCCATGAATTGCCAGCATGCCAACGATCATCAGCATGAATTCCGCCATGGCTGAGATTTAAACCTGTCGAACCAGTTCAACATCCCTTCACCGTGGAACCCCCGCACCTTCAATAGGGGAATCAGCCGGATCAGAAAAAACCAATCTGCCTAAGGTCTCATCCTCATCTTTGTCCCAGATCAATTCTTTGATCTTCTTTCCGTCTGTCGTACCCCACCAGTTATGGCTAGCATCCACATCCCAAGTCTGACCTTCCATCAGAGAAATGTTGTATTCCTCATTGTCAGAAATGTTGTTCTCACTCAGGCGTAGGCCATCCATGGCGTAAACTATAACCCCTTTCCCGTTATGCGTGACGTTGTTATACCTCACATCACAGGACGCCCCCTTTTTTCCATAGATGCCAAAGAATTTGTTATCACTAATCTGGTTATGAGTAATTGTGGGGCTTGTCCCTTTTCCAAACAGGACACCCCCGCCATTTCCGGTTATCCGATTGTAGAGTATGGGCACTACGCAGCTGGTCGAAGATTCCTTCACATTCTTCTGTCCAATAGCCACCCCGTTATCATGCAAGTAGCAGTTGGCCAGAATAACCTGGGCTCCATGGCAGTGGACCGAAGTGTGGCCATAGCTGATCTCACAATATTCTAAGATGTTGTCCCGTGTGTCCAACAAATTGATCGCGCCCCAGTCTGCTGGATTGGGGGACTTCTCAGCTGAGGTAAAGACGATCATTTTGTCTTTGGTTCCCTGGGCAATGATCTTTCCCCTGATAACCAACTCAGCCCGAGGGAAATAAGTCGCTTTGTCCTTGTAGAGCTTGGCAGGGCCGTATTTCTCTATTTTGACGAATTTTACTACGGTTCCAGGCATGACGGTTAATGTGGCCCCTTTAGCCACCTCTATGTCACCCTTTACAAGCACCTCTTTTTCCCAGGTCGTATCAGATTTGATAACGCCCTTTTCCATGATCAGTGGCTTTGCTAAAGCATTACCCACTGGGCAAACCAATAAGGTCATTCCAAAAACGAGCGATAACATACCCATAGTTAGAATCACACCAAACGCAGATTTTTTCAATTTGGCACCTCCATTGCTGGAATCCTTGTCCCTATTTATTGAATATAGTTGCGCCACCTCGGTCTATTCCAAGAACTGTTCTATCATGAAGCCACGAGTAATGGAGAAGTGGAGTAATGCGTGAAAAGGATAGACAATACTCCACGAAGCCTATGGGCTTGTGACCAGTTTCAGTTCCTTTTCTATGTTCTCAAGCCCGACGCTATCCGACGTAAGAGCCCGGGCCCTCGCCAATTCACTCCGGGCCTTTTCCGGCAAATTCATCTTCTGATAAACAGCAGACAAATGAACATGGACCATCACGTCCTGCTCATTGATTTTCACTGCCTTTTTAAGGTAATCTAATGCCTCTTGATATTTTCCCATTCTAATTAACACAATCCCCAACCCATCCAGGGCGTCAAAGTGTTGGCAATCCTTTTCAAGGATAAGTTTCAGTTCCTTTTTGGCCTCCTCCAATTGGCCGGTTCGGTATAGAGCCATGGCCAGCTTATTGTGGGTAGCAAGATCGTCCGGACTGATATACAGCCCCAGTCTGTATTGCGTAATTTGTACTGAATCCGGAAGCTTCGAAACATCCCCATGGGCCCGTGCCAACCCGACCCACACGAGGCACAGAATAAGCGTAAGCGTCCACTTCGTCATCTTTTCCCCCTTTCCTACCTTAATGAACTCGT
>JBEQLC010000027.1:0-11703 GCA_040326175.1 Desulfobacteria bacterium
AAAATGCGTCTGAGTCCCCATGGCGGCGTTGCGGTTCGGCTCAAAATGCTCACATACTGCCGTGTATGCTGCGCTTTTTCGCCACCCCGCGTTTGCTGAGAACCTTTATCTTATCAATAGATCCGAAGTCCCGCCGTCAGGCGGGGCCCTAAACCCTAACGTTATTTTTGATCGGTTCATAGCTGATTTTATATTACCTGTTTTCCGCTCCTGTCTCTCCAGGCCAGGGTGAAGATTGGCACAATCTGTGTGTATTTCACCTTACCGCAACCTGCCGACTCGATTCTTTCCCCGAGAAGACAAACGGGCAAGAGTGTGATCTGCGTCACGTGACATGCAAACCCGGTCCCTCCCCGTCCGTTTAGCCCTGTACATGGCGTTATCGGCCTTACTAGTGATTGAAACGACGGTTTCCTTGGATCCCGTGTCACTGGAAGCGACGCCAAAGCTGGCCGTGATTTTAATGGATGCAGAACTCTCGGGTAGCATGATAGTCATCCTCCCCACCCTTTTTCGCATCCTTTCTGCAAACCCCTTCGCTTGCATTTCGGTCGCCCCTGGCAAGCACACCAAAAACTCTTCACCGCCATATCTGCCCACAAAGTCGTATGGTCTTAAGGATTCCGACAGCTTGTCTGTAAACCTTTGGAGTACAACATCTCCTGCGTTGTGACCATATTCGTCATTGATCTTCTTGAAAGAATCAATGTCCGCCAAGATCAGGGAGAAGTGTCTACCTTCTCGAATGGACCTGTGAATCTCCTGCTCCATCTTTTCCATAAAGGCCCTTCTGTTCAGTACGCCGGTCAAGGCGTCAGTGCTTGCCATTTCCAGAATCCGTTGTTCCAACCTGAGAATCCTTTCCCCTATCTTAATGCGATATTTGAGCTCATCCTTGTCAAATGGTTTGACCAAGTAGTCATCTGCTCCCGCCTCCAGGGCCCTAATGACATCTTCTTGTTTCTCTTTTGCCGTCAGAATGATGAAGTAGATGTAATTGGACGTTTCCATGAGGCGTACCCTCCGGCACAATTCCAATCCATTCATGTGAGGCATCATCCAGTCCGAGATGACCAGGTTGGGCGATTCTGGCTGCCGGAGGATGTCCCATGCCTCCCTGCCATGAAAGGCAAACGACACCTCAAAGCCCCATTCCTTTAGAAACACTTCCAACAACTTCCTAATCACTAGATCGTCTTCAACAATGAGAACCTTCATCTGTTACCCCGTCAAAGAACCTTTCATGGCTGTTTCCAGCGCCTTGAGCTCCATCTCCAATGCTGACCGGGCTGCCTCGGCTTCTGTCCATGAACTATTCTTGCCTATCACCTCTAATCGGCAGGCTGCATCAAATACTCGCTTGGCGCCAAAATAGGCCGTGCTGCCTTTCAGGCTGTGGGCAGCCAGTTCGATGGCTGTGGCATCCTTCTTGACAATGCCTTCTCGAATCTGAGCCACAATCTCAACTCCATTTTCTAAGAAAAGAGCGGCAAGCTCCTTAAGGAAACCTTTGTTCCCACCGACCGCTCTCATGGCTTTGGATACATCCAGAACCTCCATTGCCACTGGTTCAATGTCCTTTGAAGTGACGTGTCGGCTTACCCCCCTTTTATCCTGATTTCCGTTCGCCAAGTTCTCGATAACTGAAAAAAGGTCCTTTTCTCTTACCGGTTTAGATATGTAGTCATCCATGCCGGCAGCGAGACATCTTTCCCGGTCTCCCTTCATGGCGTGGGCCGTCATGGCAACAATAGGAATGTGTCCGTCGTCCACTTTCTCCTTGTCCCGAATCAGCTTTGTGACTTCAAATCCATCCATCTCGCACATTTGAACATCCATGAGAATCAAATCAAAGCTCCCTCCACCAAGGGTTTCCAAGGCTTCCATGCCATTGGACGAAATAACGGGACGGTGCCCTCGTTTTTCCAGCATCGCTTGAACCACTTTCTGGTTTACTACATTATCTTCCACGACCAGTATGTTCAGAGGCCTTTTTGCCTCTTTGGTCGTGTGACGAGCAGTGGGGAGAGGCTTTTCATCAGTCGGATGTCCGAACGCCCTCACGATCGCGTCCAAAAGCTCCGACCGTTTCACGGGTTTCATCAGGTATCCTGATAGCCCGGACTCTGTGCATTGCGCTGCATCTCCTCTTCTCCCCATTGATGTCATCAGGATGATCTTCAAATCTGCTCCATATCGGCTCTCTATTAGCCTTCTTGCGACTTCACATCCGTCGGTTCCGTTAAGCTGTGAATCTATGAAAAGGACCCGGAAGGGCTTTTCCCCATCAAAAGCCTTCTTGATTTTGACAAGAGCCTCATCCGCATCTGCCGCCTCTTCAGACGCAAGGCCCCAGGCAGATGTCATTTCTTGAAGGATGAAACGGCTCGTAGAATTATCGTCCAGAATGAGGACCGGCATGCCCGAGAAGTTTGTGTCTCTAATGCACATGCCCTCTGCGGCCTCTTCCCGACCCCGTCCAAAACGAGCTGTGAAGTGAAACGTGCTCCCTTTTCCCATCTCACTCTTTACACAGATATGTCCGGCCATCATTTCCACAAGCTGTTTGGCAATGGCCAGGCCCAATCCCGTACCGCCATGTTTTCGGGTGGTCGACCCGTCAACCTGTTTGAAACTCTCAAAAACCGTCTCTATCTTGTCGGAAGGAATTCCGATACCGGTATCGGACACCTCAAAGTGCAAAATTATCGAGGAACCCTCTTCCTCCTGAGTTTCTACTGAGATGCTCACCTGACCTTCTTGAGTGAACTTAATAGCATTTTGTGTCAAATTGACAACGATTTCAAGAAGTCGGGCAGGGTCTCCCACCAACGCAGTATGAACATTCGGCTTGATATGGCAAGTTAGTTCTAGGCCTGCCTGTTCCGCCCTCACAGCCAGCATGTCTGCGGCGTCTTCCAGGGTTGCACGCAGGTCAAAGTCAATCTCCTCGAGCTCAAATTGACCTGCCTCTATCTTGGACAAATCGAGGACATCATTCAGGAGAGCAAGGAGTGAATCCGCCGACCCCTTAATGGTCCGAAGATAGTCCTGCTGCTCCGTGGTGAGTTCGGTGCCCAGGGTCAGCTCAGCCATCCCAATGATAGCGTTCATAGGGGTTCGTATCTCGTGACTCATGTTGGCCAGAAATTCACTTTTAGCTCGATTGGCTGCCTCAGCGGACTCCTTGGCCTTTCGCAACTCCGCCTCCCAGCGTTTTTGCGCCGACACATCCCTGAAACTCCAGACACGCCCACCAGATGTGCCGTTTTGAACCAGGGGGCATGAAAAGCGCTCAAAGACTCTGCCATCTTTGAACAAGATTGTGTCCAGGGCCTCTTCAGATGAACTGTACAAACCCTGAACCTTTGCAAGGAATGTTTCCGGTTCGTGCAGCTGATCTAAAACGTAATCAAGCAGCTCCTGGTCGTCTCCCGTCTTGAGAAGTTTTTCCGGTATGCGCCACATCTGAGCAAAACGCTTGTTAGCATGGGTGACTTCTCCATTTTCGTTTACCACTAAGATCCCGTCAGCGGTCGACTCAAGCGTGGCTCTGACAAGCTCCCCGCTCTCTCGCAATGCTGCCTCGGCACGTTTCCGCTCAGTTATGTCCCGAGAGACTGCGATGATGAGCCGTTCGTTGTCATAGTCGGCTGCGGAGAGTGATACCTCCATAAGAAATGTGCTTCCGTCACTTCGCAACGCCGAAAGTTCTATGGTCTTCCCAATGGCGTTGCGAGGTTCATCTCCGGAAAAATACCTTTCCACATATTGGCGATGCCGATCCCGGTACTCCTCCGGCATCAGGCGATCAAGCGGGGTACCTATCATTTCCTCCTTCTTATGCCCGAACATTTGTTCAGCTCCAGCATTGAATATCCTTATTAGGCCGTCGGGCCCGATAGCTATTATTCCTTCCTTGGTCGCATTGATGACCGTGCGTCTTAGGTCTTCACTCTCTCGCAGTGCTCGCTCATTTCGCTTCTGGTCGGTAATATCTACGAAACTGTCGATCAGGTGCTGACGTCCATTCAGGGTCACAGCTATGACGGTCCTCAGAACGGGGATTCTTTCACCCTGGGCATTTAAGAGGATTCTCTCTGGTATATTTTCGGTCTGTCCAGGATTGGATATTGGACATTGCTTTTTCTCTCCTGGGCAGATAAACTTGTGACAAAGACGACCGATGATTTGTTCCTTGGGCGCACCGATCAGTCCTACGGCAACGGGATTGGCATCTACGATGGCATGAGTTTCTGCGTCAATGACGACAACCCCCACTTGGACCGAGTCTAGAATTATTCTCAGCCGTTCCTCGCTTTCCCGCAGTGCTTTCTCGGCCTTCAAGCGATCAGCCATTTCAATGGACACGCTTTCAATCATATGGTTGGTCACGTGTTTTAGGGATCCCAATAGCTCCTCTTGAGAGTGCCCTGAAACACGGGCATTGAGGTCACCCCTTGAAACTCTGTTCAGAACCCCGAAATGCTCGGCAAGACCCATGGCAAACTCATGAGAAAGATCAACGATTTCTCCCAGGTTGGCTGCCGTTAAGTTGACCATGCCCTTTAACTTCCCAATCAGTTCCAGCTCAGAAGTCTCGGATATTCTGACTCCGGGGTCCCCTGAAGAAATTCTTTTTAAAGCCTCGAATACTTCAGACAAACCAATGGCCAACTCCATACTGGTCTCTTCCAATTCCCTGTCCCGATCTTGGACAATCTTCCCGAATTCTCTGAACTGCTCACCCACGATCCCAATGGTCTCTTCCATGGAATGTAGATCCATGTTCGCTTTAAACGGTTGGCAGTGGAGACACATCTCCATCTTTTCCAGGTATTTCCCCTGAATCTCGTTGCGACAGTGAGTCCCGGTGATAAGCCAGCATCTCCCATCCTCTGATTCGTACGCAGGGCACTCCTTGTTCGGACAATCAAAATGTTTCCAGCATTTCAGTTCTTGTCCCATAGCCTAAACACTCCCCGTGTTGCATTGAATAGAATAGCCCATTGATAACGGGTGGGGCCTCGGGTATCATCTCATGACCGTTTCCATATATGTTCCCAGTCAGCCTGCAGCCTCCCCTTTTTAGAATGTTCGCAAGGATGGAGAGTCTCTCATGCCTCACTATGATCCACTCCGCAAGCTACGTTAGTCGACCTCCTAAAACTGAATCTGGATCCGCTTCCTGGCTCCCCCTTCGTCTTTGACGGACAAAAGAACCTTCCCCAGGCGCGTACACCAGATTCCCACGTCCCTCTCAAATGTCGGACAGTTCCCCAGAACTTCCAGAATCTCACCAGGCTCCATATCGGGTGCCCTGACGGCAATCTTTAGAACAGGCTGAGGGCACTTTAGATCAAGCGTGTCTAACAGGTTCATTGGCCTCATGATTCCTTTCTGACTGAAATTTTTGTGTTGGGACCGTAATATCAGCAACAATCGTGCCATGACGCTGGATAACAAGTAATGTTTCATGATTACAGGCAATTAAAGATTGATAGAGTTCCACGTTTTCGGTATGGAAAGAGCCGTGAAATAGACATGCTGACCAGCTTTGCGTCAACCCATTGACGCTGCTGTCGGCTCCAAGAACCTTGGCCGGCATCACGGATTCATTCAATATTGGAACCGATCCGGATAGAGGTTGAAAAGAGGCGAGAGGGCCAACGTAGGGTCAAGAACGGGGGAATACAAGGAGGGAATGAACAAGGGGGGCTCTCTAACCCTGATATATACGAGAGACAATTAGCATTTTATCGTGGCGTATTATAGGGTGTTCGCGCTTATGCCTCAACGAGGGCGTGCTTCCCACATTCATGCGGGTTCATGAGCGACGGCATCATGGAGTCGCCGGCTTTCAAGCCTGCAACAAACTTCTCAACCATGTGGTGGGGATGGTAGCTCTCCTTCGCCTGGCGTAGACCGGAAATGCCAAGGTCTTGCTCACGGTTGACAAATTGGAAGTCATTCAGGGCGTGGATGGTAAACCATTGGTTGATTAGTTGGCTTAGGCCCTGCATCCCTGGCATTGCCTTCTCGAAGTGGGTCACGGCTGTACCTGGGTTCAATTGCTCACCGAGCGAATAGGCTTGGATCTTCCCATTGATGCGGATTGCACCTCCAATGGGACGGAGAGCCTCGAAGTGGGCAAATATCTGGCGAATGGCAACATACTCGTTGCACAAGCCAGGGTTCTTTCCGCACTCGCGGACTTCACACCATCGGTCCTGCATGTCGAGACATTCTGAAACCAGTTGCGGTGTTAACGGCTCATACTCGCACCTGTAAACTGCAAGGCATTGCTTAATGAGATTACGCTTTTTGTGATAGTGTCGCCCCTTCAGATCGGCCAAGTCAGAAACACTATAAACGTAATCCCAATTGTTCCGATCGGACTCGATGTTCAGGCCCTCGTTGCGAAGCGTATTGGCCATCTCCTCGGGAATACGCACAAATCCTCCCGGCTCGATTCCCAGGGCATCCGCAACAGCCAGAGGGGAAGCTTCACCCAGAGGGGGGCCAAGGATGACTTTGGTCGATGAATCGTCCACGTCTGCGTCAGCAATGAAGACAACAGAATCCTCCACGTCTGCCAGCCAAATGGGCCTGGAGCTGCCCCACACAAAAAGGTTCGTGAAGGTAAGCTCAGATATCTCCGGCGGGTAGCGTTGCAGGTAACGTGTAACGAGTGAGCGGTCACTCAGCTCAAGCGGACGGATTGTGGCCATTGATCTTCTTCCCTGACGGGTTCTAAAGTCTTGCCTGTATTACAGCTCAAATGTCATATCAGCCCCAACCGCAAAACATTTCAAGTCAGAGTCCTGCTCAATAATGATCTCACGACACTTGTCGACCATCTGGTCCACGCCTTCATCCGTCCGTTCCTGGTTCAAATGAAACAGACCGAATTGCTTGACCTTTGCACTGATGGCAAGCTCCAGAGCGGTCGTGTATATTGAGTGCCCCCATTGCCTGGTTATCTTGTACTCCTCTTTGGTGAACTCGGCATCATGTATAAGGAGGTCTGCGCCGTCTGAAAACGCTTGATAATCATCAAAAGAAAGGCCACCCGGGTGAGTAAAGTCCAATTCATTGTCGGTGAGAAAGACAAAGGTCTTGCCATCTTCAATGAATTTGTATCCGCTTCCCTGATTGGGATGGCTCAGCCGAATCGGTATGACAGAGACAGTACCGATTTCAAAGCGCTCCGGACATGTTGGTTCGTAGTGGATGTGGGCTCTTACGTTGGCATACTCGACAGGAAAGTTGGGTGGAGACATAATTCTGGAAAGCATAGTCTCAACGAACTTCTGGGCAAACGGGCATCCCTGCATCTGGATATGTGTTCGTTCAAGGTAAAGAGGCTTAAAAAAGGGAAAGCCCATGAGATGATCCCAATGTGCATGGGTAAAGATTACATCATAGCTGAAGCGCCCCTCTTCGATCACCTGGTTTCCGAGCCTTCGAATTCCGGTACCAGCATCAACTATAATTGTGCGATCATCTTTGGTCCTGATCTCAATGCAGGTGGTATCGCCACCATATTTGACGTATGCCTTTCCGGAAACGGGAATAGACCCCCTTGAACCCCAGCACTTGATATACATCTCTATTTCACATGCCTCCCCAATTGAGCAAAAAGACGCTCAAAATCAAAATTCCTTATCATAGAGAGCCATCGGTTCGTTTTTGCCTAAAGTCTTTTCACGCGAACCATGTTGGTACTCCCTGCAACTGCCACAGGATGGCCCGCCGTGATTACCGCCAAATCCCCTCTTGATACAAGCCCCGTCTCGAGTGCTGCTCGTGCGGCACTTTCGATCATGTCGTCCGTATCCATTGGATCAGCCACAAGACGTGGCCGGCAGCCCCAGCACAGGGTCAGCCGGCGGACTGTGTCCTCATTAGCCGACAGGGCGATGATGGGCTGGCGGGGCCTGAACCGGGAGATATGCCTCGCCGTCTGACCCGACTGAGTAGGTGCAATGATGGCACGAGCGTCCAGGTGATTGGCAAGGACGCAGGCTGCATGGGCAACGGACTGTGAAACGGCTTTCTTGGGCGCAAGTTGAAGGTATCTGTCGTGGGGAAAAATGCTTTCGGCACTTTCAACAATGCGGGTCATAAACTGAACGGACTTCACCGGGTAGCCTCCCACGGCCGTTTCCTCGGATAGCATAACCGCGTCAGTGCCATCCAGCACAGCGTTGGCCACGTCTGTTGCCTCAGCCCTCGTGGGGCGAGGTGAGTCCACCATAGAACGGAGCATCTGTGTAGCTGTTATGACCGGTTTTCCCGAGGCATTGGCACGGCGAATCAGCATCTTCTGAACAACAGGGACCTTCTCCAGTGGAATCTCTACGCCAAGATCACCACGGGCCACCATGATGCCGTCCGCCACCTCCATGATCTCTTCGATGTGATCGACGGCCTCATGTTTCTCGATCTTGGCTATGATCGGGGTATCTTTTTCTCCATCCCGGATGATATCTTTGACTCTCACTATCTCGTCTGCTGTCCTGACAAACGACAGTGCAACATAATCGACCTCGTTTTCCAAACCGAAAACGAGGTCTTCCCGATCCTTGTCGGTCAGTGATGGAGCTTGTATGCTTCGGGTGGGTAGATTGAGGCCTTTGTGGGAGGTCAAAAGGCCTCCTGTCACGACTTCGCAGGAGATCTCGGACCGGTCTGCTCCCTTGACGACCAGCTCTATGAAGCCGTCGGCCAACAGGACTTGGTCTCCTTCCTTCACTTCTTCGGGCAAACTTGAGTAAGAGACCGAGACCCTTTCATTCGTGCCCTGCACTGGCTGGTTAGTTAAAATAAAGGTTTGTCCTACTTCCAGCCTTACGCCAGGATCGGGAATGATACCCACCCGGATCTTCGGCCCACCCAGATCCTGTAGTATGGCAACAGGCTGATCGAGTTCGGCGGATACCTTTCGGATGACCCGGATTTGCTCTTGATGCTCACTGTGGTTTCCGTGCGAGAAGTTCAACCTGGCCACGTTCATACCATTTTGAACCAACGCCCTGATGATCTCCGGGGATCTGCTTGCCGGACCGATGGTGCACACAATCTTGGTCAGAGGCATGGCCTACTTTCCCTTTTGTCATATCAACTGACAAGTGACAACAAACGTATGACAGCGTCAAGCATAGGACCTTTTGCTCGTGGCTAACATAGAAAAATGACGCCAAGAGGTCAATGATAAAGACGTCTGCAATTCAGCATCGGAAATTGACAAATTATAATTGGTGGAGTACACGTTCCGTAGTTGGCATCATTCTACAACAATAAGAGGAAAGGCTTAGGATAAGAGTGAAAACGATTGCTGTGCCAGGCTGGGGTTCCGTCGAGTTGGAAAACCTGGTCTTGGACCTTAACGGTACACTGACCGAATCGGGGGATTTTATCCCTGGAGTCGTCGATTATCTGGAAAGGCTCAAGGCTAAGGGGTTCAAGGTATACGTTCTTTCTGCAGATACTCGGGGTGTTCTGCAACAGACCTTCGAGCTTTCTCCGGATATTGAAGCCGTAGTTACGGAGACTGCCGAAGACAAAAAGAGATTTGTTGAATCGATAGGAGCAGAAACCACGGTTTGTGTGGGTAATGGCAATATTGATGTGGAGATGTTCAAGGTAGCCAAGCTTTCAATATGCACTGTTCAAGCGGAAGGTGCCACAACCAAGGCCGTGCTCCATGCCGATATCGTGGTCACGCATATCAGCCATGCTCTGGAAATCCTTCTTGACCCCGACAAGCTCATCGCCACGCTCAGGTACTGAGCTGCATCGCCCTTTTTTCTTGACAATTTCATCGGCATCTCTTACGGTGGTTTTATCGAGAGTTGAGGTGCGGTTCTCATGAGTAGCCGCAGGACAGGGGGACAGGCCCCGTATCTTGCGGTGAAAGGGTGGATCGCCGAAGCCTTCTTTTGCCCTGTTGCAAGAGCGGGTTGGGTCTGGGGATAAGATCCCTGGGACTGTCACGGCTTCTCCGTGGAGCGCTCTCTCGGCTATGGTACAGCTGGAGCGAGCTCCAGCTGTTTTTTTTTGGAGCAAGGAAAACAAGGAGGTGTACCATGTTTAAAGAGTGTTACACGGCACTGATGACCCCATTCAAAGACGACCTCCAGGTCGATTATGAAAGCCTGGAAAGGCTCGTCGATTTTCAGATTGCGGGTGGGGTGAGTGGCATTCTGGCTGTGGGAACTACGGGCGAAAGTCCCACATTGAACTGGGAAGAACACAATGAAGTAATTCGTGTGGTGGCAGAAAAATGTAAGGGAAGGTGTCAGTCTATCGCAGGTGTGGGGAGCAACAACACCCGTGAAACCATAGAAAGCACCGAACATGCAGTCCACGTGGGCGCTGATGCAGCCCTGCTGGTAGACCCTTATTACAATGGTCCCAGTTCCCTTGAGATACGCAGGGAGTATGTCGCCCCGGTTGCTGAGAAGTTTCCCCAGATGCCAATAATTCCGTATGTCATCCCCGGGCGCACAGGCTGTCAGCTTTTGCCCGAGGACCTGGCCATACTTGACAAGCAATTTGCAAACGTAAGCACAGTCAAGGAAGCCACGGCCAGTATTGATAATATGAAACGGACGCGAGAATGCTGCGGAGAGGACTTCACGATCATGTCTGGCGATGACGGCATGACATTCACCATGATGACGGATCCGGCCATAAAGGCGAGTGGCGTCATTTCTGTTGCTTCTAACATAGCCCCCAAGGCGGTTCAGGATATGACTACACTCATTGAGCAGGGCAATCAAGCTGAGGCGGAAAACCTCATGAATGCCTTGAACCCCCTATTCGGCATCGTGACCGTGAAGACCCAGGAGGAGACCCCTTCCGGGGCAGTGGGATGCCGCGCCAGGAACCCACTCGGCACAAAGACCCTGATGGCGGTTCTTGGGATGCCAGGCGGACCATCTCGCCAGCCACTCGGCAAGATGACGAGGAACGGGCTTGAGGTTGTACTAACGGCAGGACGTACGGTGTGGGAAAACAACCCGGAGATCCTGCAACCCATCGCCGATTTCTTCAACGTGGATATCGAAGCCAGGCTCAACGACGATTCCAGCTGGGCAGGGCTGACTTACGACGAGTATTAAATCTGCATAGCGGATGGCGCATAGGGCATGGAGCACTGGGTATAGGAAACTACTCAGCATTATGCCCTATGTTGTCATCTTCTCTTCTTCAGCAGTTGTGCGTACCTCCCATATTGAGGCCCACCCGGGCAATAGCTCCTATCCTATAGTAATTCTCATAAGCATGTTCCGTTTTGAACCATTATGAGAATTACTTTAGGCCCTTCCCCGTAATGAGTGACCTCAGCATGACCAAAGGCTGCTATCTCTAAGAGAATTTTTGGACTTGCAACCAAAGGCAACGAATAATACAGTAGTAAGGATGAAAATAGGAACTCCATCGCTGATGAGATCTTCTTTAATTGTGATTTTGGGATTCCTTTTCTCGAGCGGCCCGCCTGTCTATGCAAAACCATTGATCGACCCCGGGAATAGGATCAAGGTTTTTGTAAGCATCCTTCCCCAGGCATACTTTGTAAACCGTGTGGGCGGAGACCGAGTCGATGTATCGGTCATGGTTGGTCCAGGACACAGCCCTGCCACCTATGAACCCTTGCCAAAGCAAATCGCCGAACTCAGTAAAGCCAAGCTTTAC
>JBEQLC010000280.1:0-2444 GCA_040326175.1 Desulfobacteria bacterium
TCGGGTTCTTAGCTGGTGCCTATCCATAAATAACGTAACAAGTGTTGTGCACCCGGTAAGTTTCCAATTCATAAATGAGGAATTTTGTTGCCGGGCAACAAAAGGGCCATCTATGGATGGAAACTATCTGGATGTGAGGCTTCCCAGCCGTGAAGGACGGGGATTCTGCCGCACGGCAGGACTGCGTAGGCGGGGACCGAGCCGATCAAGCACTCAAGGCCGATGGCAATATTTGATCCGTCCGGGCAATTCTTCTGCAGTAGACACAATTACCACCAGGAAACAATGACCATAATCTGAATGTATGAGCAATTCAAATCCCATCCTTAAGCTAGTAGATGTCTCTATCAATTTTGGCGGGCTTCGAGCCATCAATCGACTATCGTTTCAGGTGGAAAAGGGCCAAATCTTTTCCCTTATCGGTCCTAACGGAGCTGGAAAGACCACGGCCATTAATATAATCACAGGCATATACCATCCTGCGGACGGTGAAATCTATTTTGAAGGCCAAGCGCTGTCAAGAAAGAGACCTCACCAGGTAGCCAGGATGGGAATCGCCAGGACATTCCAGAACATCCAGGTGTTCCAGAATATGACCGTTCGGGAAAATGTTATGGTAGGTCTGCACACCCGGACTCGTTCTGAATTCGTGCGTTGCCTACTGCACACTCCCATGGTGCGGAAAGAAGAGAGGGCTGTGCGTAGGAAGTGTGATGAGGTTCTGGAGTTTTTGAACCTTACCCCCAGGGCTGACCTGTTGGCCGCCGGCCTCCCTTACGGTGATCAAAAAAGAGTGGAAATTGCGCGTACACTGGCTACAGCACCCACACTGCTCCTCCTGGATGAACCTGTGGCCGGTCTCAATCTGCAAGAGACCCACGAGATGTCGGACACGATTCTGAAGATTAGAGAGAGGGGAATCACAGTTGTTCTGGTGGCACACGACATGAATATGGTCATGAGGATTTCCGATACTATTACTGTGCTCAATTATGGGGAGAAAATAGCCGAAGGGGGCCCGAAAGAGATACAGAACGACCCGGGAGTGATAGAGGCTTATTTAGGAAGGGAGTTATAAAGATAGTGTCGTGTCTCATGAGTTCGTTCCAAAAATATGGTTTCGCCATCAAGCCATTTTCCTTGCTCCGTGAGCATTTTGAGCCGACCCGCAACACCGCCATGGGGCCTTAGACGCATTTTTGAGATGGCTTCTAGTGACGGGGTATAGAACATTACAAACTTATTGGATAAATGAATACATATGCAAAGCGGAAGGGGGGAGCAAGAAAAGTCCATGTTTGACGTTAGCAAAAGAATACAAAACTCGGATTCAAAGGAGGGGAAAAATGAAGAGAAAATCGTTGGTAATGGCAGTGATTTGTGTAGCAGTGTGTTTCATGATGGGTTCACCTTTGTGCTTTGGTGCTGAACCCATAAAAATAGGAGGTATTTTTGCCTTGACTGGTCGTGCTGCCCACATTGGGACATCTCAACGGGATGCTGTGCTCATTGCAATAGACGAAGTCAACGACAAGGGAGGCATCAATGGTCGCAAGTTGGAGATGGTGATGGAAGACACGGAAAGCAACCCCACAAAGGCTGTCATGGCCTTGAAAAAGATACTGGAGGCAGAAGATGTGGTGGCCATTATCGGACCGACATTGACAGGAACGGCTATGGCCATGAGGGGGTTTATTGAACAGGAAAAGATCCCTGCCTTCATGCATTCAGGTGGTGACGTCATTCTAAAGGCTCCATTGAAAAAAGACGATCCAACTTCACTACCGAAATGGACGTTCAAATCTCCTTATAAGGCTGCGGACGCCATGGGTAAGATCTGCGAGTATATGAACAAACATGGCATGAAGAAGATAGGATTTCTGTATTCCAACGAGGGCTTCGGGAAGGACGGGCTCAGGAACGTCAATGTTCAGGCACCCAAGTATGGGGTAGAGGTTGTGGCCCAGGAGGCGTTTGAACCCAAGGATGTGGACATGACGGCCCAATTGACTCGCATCAATGCCAAGGGGGTAGATGGGGTTATCGCCTGGACCGTAGGCCCTGCCATGGGGATCATTGCAAAGAATGTGAAGCAATTAGGAATCAAAGCCCCTCTGTTTGAATGCCATGGAGCAGGGGATCCTGTCTTCTGGAAGGTTGCAGGAGAGTCTGGAGAGGGAGTTATGATGCCTTCCACGAAGATTGTGGTCGCTGATCAATTGCCCGATTCCGACATCCAGAAGAAGAAAATCCAGGCTTATGTGAAAGCATATCGAAAGAGATTCGAGCATGAGCCAGGCACCATGGTCGCCTATGGGGCGGATGCTGCTTTCATCGTGGTGGATGCCATTAAAAGTGTGGGGCCCGACCGGGCCAAAATTCGGGATGCCATCGAGAATACCAAGGGTTATGTGGGTATCAGCGGTATCTATAATATCTCCCCT
>JBEQLC010000281.1:0-2435 GCA_040326175.1 Desulfobacteria bacterium
CAATCTATAATCCTCACCCGGCTCCTCCAGGTTACCACTTTCGGCTACCTCTCCAACAAGTGCTTCGAACAGGGTGATCAGATCTTCGTTCGTCTTTCTAAGTCTTGTCGATAGTGCACGGCCCACTGCTCTTGTAACGAGCAGACCCAACCTCGGATCCTTTTCACCCAAACGGTTGAAGTCATCACGGTTGATCACCAGAAACTCACAATCCGTATTGGCAGTCACGGAAGCCGAGCGGAGCTCGTCGTCCATTAGCGCCAGTTCGCCAAAAAACACATCTTCCTCATCCGTCAGTGTAACGATTGTGAAGACATCGTTTTCAAGGGTGCGTTTGAGGACGTCCACTGTGCCTTTGTTCAAGACGAAAAACTCTCTTCCGGCTTCACCCTCAGTAATGACTTGGTGACCTGCCTTGCATCGCCGGACGGAGACGATCCCTGACACCTTAGCCAGTCTTTCATCATCATCTTTGATGCTTTGAAACAATTCAATCTTTCTCAACTTCTCAACGATAGATCTTTCATCCATGATCCTGTCCTGCCAGTTATGTTTGTATCAGTATGGCCCTGGAATATGGCTTGAGCTTGTAATCAGGGCCGGGATTAAATACCGGGTGGTTGCCCCGCAGCTTCTTTACCTCTTGGAGGTTGGCAACCAATCGGGAAAGATCAGGGGTCCTTTGTGCCATGCGTAACGCTTCTTTCTTGCGCGTATAGATGTTTCCAATGTTTTCCAGAATGCCGATTAAGATGCCGTTTTCAGCCTCCATGAAGTGCTGGCTCAGGCTGGAGAAGGTTCCCCCGACAAATCGAGCCGGGAGTTCTCTTGTCACCAGGCGGTTATGTTCCATATCAAGGAGGTTACTAACAATGTGGGAAACACCGGACTCAGCAGAGGCGTTGGCCAGAAGAATCCGATTGTGATGTCTGGATAAAAACACCTCGTCACAGTGGACACTTCGCAGATAGCGCTCGAACTTGGAATCAATCAATTCAACGCACGTATAAATATCCTTGGAGATCGACTTAATCGTCATGGCAGTCATCACGGTTCGCGAGTCTATCTCCTGCGGGCTGGCGTCAATGCTGCTGTCAGCCAGAACCAGTACCTTGGCCGCCCTCGTGATGTTGGCCCGATGCAGGACCGCCTCATCCACATACTCGCCCCGGACAAAGCCTATGTTCTGCAATTCAGGCACGGATCGAAGATTCTCCACTGCAGCTGGCTTTACCATGCTGACCAGGACGATGTCCTCGGAGGTCAGTTTTGGATTGGCCTTAAGGATGCCCATTAAGAAGCCGGGCATGTCGTCTTTCCAGCCAGATATTACGAGGTGGTTTCTTAGTTTCTTTTGAGTAGCCAAGCCCCTCCCCTCCTTTATTTTCCATTCCACCAGCCATGAAGCAATTCTGCCGGTCACGATACTTGCCGTGAGCACGCCGATAACTATTACTATGATAGCTATCACCCGTCCTCCCGCGGTTGCCGGCACCTTGTCGCCATAGCCCACGGTTGATGCTGTAACTATGGTCCACCAAATAACGTCACCAAAGCTGCGAAAACCCTGGTTCACGTCATACTCAAGAATCAATATAGTCGCAGATGTGAGCAAGAATATAGAAATGATGACCAACACGACCGGCCAGGTCCCACTCCCCAAAAAGCGGCGCCATATCCGAGTCAGAGTGGGGAACTGATTCCTGATGCCATCCGGCATCTTTCTCTTTGCCTGCTTTTTCTGTCTGGGGGGCATCCGTTCCTACTTAAGGTTCCCTTCCTTGGCTGAGGCAATGAAATGGGCGATGTCGATCTCCTTGGGGCACACGAAACTGCACGCCCGGGCTGTCCTGCACCTAGGAGTTCCCTGCTCGCTATACAAGACATCCATCCTTTCCTGCTTGGCCATTTCCCTTGGGTCCATGAGACGGACAATGTTGGCGAGCACGGCATTTGGCCCGAGATAGTTCTTTTGTGTGACGCATGCAGCCACACAGCAGAAACAATTGATGCAACGGGTAGCTTCAACGTAGGCCTCCAACTCACGTGGTGAGATCCGGTGTTCATCGCCCTCGGGATGCTCAGGAGCGGGTTGAATGATATAAGGTTTCACGAAATGGACTTGCTCATAGGCCTTTTCCATATCTATTACCAGGTCGCGAGTGACCGGGGCAACTGTTAAGGGCTCAACCGTAAAGGTCTGTGTTTTGAAGAGTGTTACAGCATCTTCTACCAGTAGTTCGCATGACAAGAGCGGCTTGCCGTTGATTCTAATCCCACATGTACCACACTGCCCATGTTCGCACGAAGAACGCCATGCCAGAGTAGAATCCTGCTCGTCATTGATCTTTTGAAAGAGGTCCACAAATCGCAAGATCCGGCCCGCATTGAGTCGGTAAACCTGGATCCACGAACGCCGTATATCAGGGTTGTAG
>JBEQLC010000282.1:0-2365 GCA_040326175.1 Desulfobacteria bacterium
AATATAGGTTTTGATGGGTATGCCATAGGCGGCCTCAGCGTTGGGGAGCCAACTGAGCTAATGCTTGATATCTCAGACTCCACCCTTCCTCTCCTCCCGGAAGCACTTCCGCGGTATGTCATGGGAGTAGGTACACCAGAAGACTTGGTCGAGTTGGTCTCTCTCGGCGCGGATATGTTCGACTGCGTCATTCCCACACGCAATGCCAGAAACGGACAGCTCTTCGTACGGACAGGAACGATCAACATTTCCAATGCCCGCTACCGAGCCGATCAAGAGCCCATTGAAGCAGGATGCCATTGTTACACCTGCAAACAATATTCAAGGGCCTACCTTCGTCATCTTTTCATGGCAAAGGAACTCCTTGCCTATCGTTTGAATACGACCCACAATATCCATTATTTTGTGACGCTTATGCGGGAAATGCGGAACGCAATCCACCACGGGCAACTGGTCCAGTTCAAAAAGGATTTCTATTCACAAAGGACCAATTGAACCAGAAAAGCGACGGCATCCCCTGTCCCGATAAATCCCGATCCATAGGGATATACAGGTTGCAAAAACCGGTGATTACGTTTATGATTTTCTAAGCTCAAATAATCCAATGGAGGACAATCACCATGAAAGAATCGGTTCAGACGGCCCTTGACAAGATACGCCCCATGCTTCAGAGAGACGGAGGGGATGTTGAACTCGTTGACATTGAGGGGGGTATTGTAAAGGTGCGCCTTCAGGGGGCCTGCAAGGGCTGTCCCATGTCTCAGATGACGCTGAAGAACGGTATTGAGAAACATCTCAAGCAGGAAGTGCCAGAGGTGGATAGTGTTGAGTCGGTAGAATAGCTGTCTCTTTTGCTGAACAAAGCCTTTGCGGAACCAGACACATATGCAGATAGAAGAGGAAATCCGGGTGACAGGATGACAGTAGCCGAAAAGGTTCAGACGTGTCTGGAGAAATCCTCATGGATCCGGAAGATGTTCGAGCAGGGAGCACAGTTAAAGGCAGAACACGGGGCTGAAAATGTATTCGATTTCAGTCTTGGAAATCCTAACCTGGCCCCTCCCGCCCGCTTCAAAGAGGTTCTGATCGAGGTGGCAGGGGCCTCAGGCGCCGGACACCATAGCTACATGCCTAATATAGGATACCCCTCTGTTCGCCAGGCAGTGGCTGAGTTTCTCTCGGGAGAGCAGGGAGTTGAAGTCACAGCGAATGAAGTAATCATGACCTGTGGGGCTGCTGGTGCGCTAAATGTAATCTTGAAGGCGATCATAGGCCCTGGTGACGAGGTGATCACACCGGCCCCTTATTTTGTAGAATACGGCTTTTACGTAGACAATCACGGTGGCACCCTCAAAATCGCGCCCACCAAGTCCGATTTCACCCTCGACCTGGAGGCCATCCAAGCTGCCATCACGCCGAGCACGAAGGCCGTGCTGATCAATTCCCCCAACAACCCTTCTGGCCAGATCTACGCGGAGGAAAGCCTGTTGCAACTGGGAGCTCTCTTGACAGAAGAAGGGCGCAGACTCAACCGGACCCTCTATCTTATTTCGGATGAACCTTATCGAAAAATAATCTTTGATGGGGCGACCGTACCGAGTATATTCTCCTGCTATCAGGAGAGTATGATCGTCACATCCTACTCAAAGGACCTTTCTATTCCAGGGGAGCGGATCGGTTTTTTGGCCGTAAATCCCCAAGCGACTTACAAAGAAGATCTGTTGGCCGGCATGGCCCTCGCCAATCGCATACTCGGATATGTGAATGCCCCTGCCTTGATGCAGCGAGCCATTCAGTCTCTGCAAGGTGTCTCCGTGGATACGACAATCTACCAAAAGAAGAGGGACCTGCTGTGTGACGGCCTGTCAGAGTGTGGATACGAATACATAAAACCAAAGGGGGCGTTTTATCTCTTCCCCAAAAGCGTCGTCCCCGATGATGTCGCCTTTGTCAAGGCACTCCAAGAAGAACTAATCCTTACGGTGCCGGGAAGTGGCTTCGGGACGCCAGGCTATTTTCGCATTGCGTTCTGTGTAGATGACGACACTATTACACGGGCTCTTCCCGGATTCGAACGGGTTTTGAAACGATTTTGATCATTATTTCACAATAAATCCACGCTTTATAGCCCTGTATTTTCCGAGCGCTCATCATGGGAGTATTTCTCTTGACAGTGCTCCTTTTTTTTGTAACAAATCAGGATGTTATTAGTTCGTGCCTATCCATAAATAACGTAACAAGTGTTGGGCACCGGGTAAGTTTCCAATTCATAAATGACGAGTTTTGTTGCGGGGCAATGCTTCGCGCCTGATGAGCAAGGCCGCACAAGGGTTTTCGTTGAGGCGTACAGATCGTACTCCGCAGG
>JBEQLC010000283.1:0-2301 GCA_040326175.1 Desulfobacteria bacterium
ATCGAAGTCCTCTCCGGGTTCAACCATATCTACTGAGAGGTTGCTCTGCTGTGCATGTATCACTTCCGTCGCCCAGACTGGCCCAACGTCAACTGTCCCCTTCATAATCCTTAGCGGTGTCTCCCGGTGGTGGACTACCGTCAGGATAGTCGTCCCTTCGGCCCGTTTTTCCTCCATGACGCGATGAACAAGGCTTTCACCACCTGCCTGCCGATACATATCGATAATATAGTCAGCAATGTCCTCATATTCGGGATTCGGCTGTGAAATCCGTACCTCTTCTCGTCCTAGATCGGCCACGGACGCAATCTCTGCAGGATTGCCGTGCGGCACCATAAAGACAATACGGTTGTGAAGGTAGAGAAAATAGTCGCCCTTCGTAATGATGCCGCCCTCTTCGAGGCGCGCCATAGCCTTCTCCGTGACCGACGCGTAGACATCAGGAACCACGTCTATGAGCCTGCCCCTATAAAGAGCGCCGCCCGCCAGGATCTGTTTTAGTTCCAAGCCTGGCGGAAGTGTTTCGTAGAAGATCCTATTGACATCGGGATGTTCCTCTTGAAAGGCACCAACGAGTTCGTCCATGACCATGAATTGATTGCCCGCGACAAATAGAACCAGGTCCGCCGAATCCACAAAATCAAGGTTATGAAGGTCATCCCCTCTGTCTGAAGGTATCACCGGATAATCAGTCTTTTTCTTTTCTCCAGCCATCTCCTTTTCCTCCAAGGGCTATAATTGACAAAGGAACATTGAAAATTGAATATTAGCACAAATATCCTACAAACGTTCAGCCTACCATTTTTTTCTTGTCAGTTTTTCTCGCTGTTTTTCTGGATGAAACAAAAATGGCCGTCAGTTCCGATGTTTCTTCTAGTAGAGGCTCAACGAGTCTTCTCTCCAGAAGGTCTTCATCGGCAATGAATTCTAACCAGAAATATGATTCATCAGTTTCTTCCAAAACAATGCTCAATTTAGATATGAAGCTGGCCTTCGATTGTGCAAGACAGGTTGCCCGATAATTTGAAGCAACTGATGTGGAACATCTTATTAGCTGGCCTCGGACATGATTACCCAGATACGTATCAGGTAACGCCGCGGACAACTTGACACAGCGATGAGCAAACTGTTTTGTTCTATTCTTTAAATCTTCATTGTTCATTTCTGTTCAGAATATTCAATCTTCAACTTTCAATCTTCAATCTTCAATCATCAACCCTCACATGTGCAGCTCCACCACGTCTCCATCCTGCAGCACGTGGTCTCTTTGTATCATCTGGCCATCATAGACGCCATCGCCCCATACCTTGGCGAACTTTAATTTATCTGCAAATTCCTTGTGGACCTTACCAGCAAGATCTTCAACTGTAGCCCCTTTTTTCAGCACAAACGGCGCGTTGTGCTCCGGAGTCTTACCTCTGGCCTTGGTGTAAACCCGTATGATCTCAAGTCGCTCAAAGAGTGTCTGTTTGAGCAACTCAAAGTTGCGGCCGGTCTTTGCAGACACCGCAACCACTGGCCAGTCGTCCTTCAACAGTGCTTTGAATATCTGAAGATTTTCCTCAGCTGAGGCATCGTCGTTCTTATTAGCTAACACTATCGCCGGCCTGAGAGTCCAACCCTGTTTTCCTTCATACAGATAAGCCAGGCGCAACGGCGCAATTCGCTTCTCTCCAAGAAGAGCGAGTGTCTCGTCCAGATGTTGAACAGGGTCTGTGGTCACATCCACTACCAGCAGCATCACGTCCGCCCTGCCGATAATTTCCGGAAGCCAGGGCTCCATATACTCTCTCGTCATTGGCGGAGTGTCAATCAGCTGAACCTGGATGTCTTCAAAGGGCATCATGCCGGGAGTAGGAATCCGGGTGGTGTGAGGAAAATCCGCCACTTCAGGAGTGGCATTGGTGAGTGCAGCCACCAATGCGGATTTGCCCACGTTGGGAGGACCGATAAGTACGACTTGTCCCGCACCTTCGGGGTCAACCCTGTGACCCACATCTCGTCTGCTGGTTGCCTTTTTTGCCTGCTGCTGGGACTTGAGCTTGGAGAGGCGACGTCTGAAATCGGCCCTGAGCTTATCCGTGCCTTTGTGCTTGGGTATAATGGCAAGCATCTCTTCCAAGGCCTCGATTCTCTCCGCCGGGGCCTTGGCCTGGCGATACCGTTTTTCAACCTCAAAATACTCTGGTGGCAGATTAGCAGGCATGGTGTCCTCAATGCCGTGGGTTAGCAATCTCTGGATATAGCCAAAAAACCTTCTGTAATTCTGATACCATAAGGGCTCATTCTTCACAAACCCGA
>JBEQLC010000284.1:0-2237 GCA_040326175.1 Desulfobacteria bacterium
GCGATACAGGCCTAATACTCAATGATCCCCTGCTCTGGGAAAAAGGGAAAAGGGGGCGATGCGGATTCTCCCTTCCTCGGCGCGACGTTGATTCAGCTCCTCTTAGACAAGATCTCACTGACGGAGGCCCAGACTTTCCAGATTTGAGTGAGGTTGATGTTGTGCGCCATTATACGAGGCTGTCGCAGTGGAATTTCGGTGTGGATACGGGCATGTACCCGTTGGGTTCATGCACAATGAAGTATAATCCGAAGATAAATGAAAAATACGCAAGCCTTCCGGGACTTGCCGGTGCCCATCCCTTGATGCCTGCCAATCTGTCCCAGGGGGCGCTCAAGATGATGTTTGAACTTGAGGAATATCTTACTGAAATCACGGGTATGGATGCGACAACACTTCAGCCCGCGGCCGGCGCCCACGGAGAGCTTACCGGCATGCTCCTTATCCACGCCTTTCACGTAAAGAAAGGGGCACCCCGTTCAAAGATCATTATCCCGGATACTGCCCACGGCACAAACCCTGCCAGCGCAGCTCTGTGCGGTTATCGTCCTGTGGCTGTCAGCTCAAATGAGGAGGGGATACTTTCTGCGGAAGCCGTCGCCCAGGTCATGGACGAAGACACGGCCGGCATCATGATAACCAACCCGAACACGCTCGGTCTCTTTGAAGAAAACAGCAAAGAGATAGCTGAGATCATCCACGGCAAAGGAGGGCTGGTCTACTGTGATGGGGCGAACATGAATGCCGTCATGGGTGTGGTGAAGATGGGCGAAATCGGGGTTGACGTGATGCAGCTCAACCTCCACAAGACTTTTTCGACGCCCCACGGGGGAGGGGGACCTGGTTCGGGTCCGGTGTGTGTCAAAAAGCATCTCGAACCATTTTTGCCTGTCCCACGCGTGGTCAAGGAGAACGGCACATATGTCCTTGCGGAGGATTATCCTGAATCGATAGGTAAGGTGCAAGCCTTTCACGGAGCTTTCGGTGTAATGATAAAGGCTTATAGTTATATTCGACGCATGGGGCCGAAGAATCTCAAAAAGGCCAGCCAGCTTGCTGTTTTGAATGCAAACTATATCAAGGAAAGACTGAAGGGGACATTGCATCTTCCTTATGACAGGCCGTGTATGCATGAATGTGTGTTCTCTGACAAACATCAAGCCGCCCAGAAAATTGCAACTATGGATATGGCCAAGAGACTTATGGATTACGGATTTCATCCGCCCACCGTCTATTTCCCTCTGGTGGTACATGGCGCAATCATGGTCGAACCCACTGAGACGGAGTCGAAGGAAGATATTGATCAGTTCATTGATGCATTCAAGGCCATTGTGAATGAAGCCAAGGAGGATCCCGATCTTCTGCATGACGCACCAAGAAATTGCAAGGTAAGAAGGCTGGACGAGACAACAGCAGCAAGGAAGCCGTGTCTTGCGGGATAGAAATCGAGTTGCGGGTTACGAGTTACGGGTTGCGGGTTAAGAAGAAAGGGCCGTAATGAATGAAGAGCTACAAGGATTTGGAAGTCTACAGTTTGTCATATGACCTGGCAGTGAAGGTTCATAAGATGTCATTAAAGCTTCCGAAATATGAAACGTATGAGGAAGGAAGTCAAATAAGGCGATCCTCATAGCACATCGCAAAGGACACATTACAAGTACGGTATCGCATGATGCACGACCCCATAGATAATAGATGGATTTGCACAGAGCTTCCCGTGACAGAGTACAGGGAGGCATGGAACCTACAGAGCGATCTTGTTGCTGCCAAACAAGAGAGAATCATTGCCACGGATGTCGTCTTGTTGTTGGAACATGCCCCTGTCTTCACCCTTGGTCGAAGGGGCGGGTTGGATGACTTGATGGTGTCCGAGGGGTTTCTGGAAAGAGCAGGCATTTCGATCATCCAGGTAGAGCGGGGGGGCAATATTACTTTTCACGGTCCTGGCCAGCTTGTTATGTATCCCATCATCGACCTTAAGCGTGCCAGGCTGAAAGTGGTGGACTATGTAGAGAATCTCGAGGAAGTCATGATTCGGACCGCTGCAGATTGGGGGATTAAGGCAGAAAGGAATCCCAGGACAGAGGTGTATGGGTCGACAACAAGAAACTGGGTAGCATAGGGATTGCTATTCGCCGAGGGATTTCCTTCCACGGCGCGGCATTTAATGTCAACCCCTTGCTGAGGCATTTTGGCTGGATAAACCCGTGCGGTCTTCAGGATATACGGATGACATC
>JBEQLC010000285.1:0-2178 GCA_040326175.1 Desulfobacteria bacterium
CTCTTTGAAAGACAGTTCGGAAAAGAGCTGAATGGGACTGGAGACCATCAATAATATATAGGAGCCCTGTATGAGCGATGTGTGCGGTTCTAATCGAAAAGCTGAGTTGTGCCGCCTTCTCTTCCTCCTGGTGCTGGCCTATCCCCTTTTCTTCCATATGGCCGGCGAGCGGTACATCTGGTCTCCCGATGAGGATGAGTACGCGCTCGTCAATCGGGAAATGGTCGAAGACGGACACTGGATCTTCCCGACTGCTAACGGCAAGCCGTACAGCATCAAACCGCCGTTTTTCAATTGGATCGGCAGCCTGATCTCTCTGGTGAACGGCGAAGTGACCGAGGCCACAAGCCGCCTTCCCTCGGCCATAGCCGCAACAGCGTGCATTATCATCCTCTACCTCCTCGGAAAGGCGTTATTCGGTTATCGCGCCGGTTTTCTGGCGGCTCTTGTGCTTGCAACCTCGCCGCTCTACGTCAATTTCGCCCGTTGGATTCAGATTAACATGATGTCAACCATGCTGTTGACTGCAACACTCCTCTTCTTCTACTGGGGCTATACTAACGAGAAGCGGCGCAACCTCGCATACCTGCTAATGTACATACCCACGGGGCTTGGGACCCTCAACATGGGCCCGGTGAACGTGGTCATGCCGGGGATCGTCATCGCCCTGTACCTTTTTTTGCTCAAGGACTACCGCCACATCTTCCAACTGAGGATCGGCAGAGGGCTGCTGATCTATCTCCTGATCGTGGCCCCCTGGTATATCGCTGTAAGCCTTCGTGAAGGCTATGCACACGATATCCTCATAAGAACAAACCTGACCCGATTCTTCGGCCATTTCGCCCATGCGCAGCCTTTCTACTACTATGTTCTGACGACACCACTGTACTTCCTGCCGTGGACCTTCTACCTTCCCGGTGCGATCGTCGCGTACTTTTCCCGTGTAAGGGAAGATGAGAAGAAGAAACTCCTCTTTCCGTTGATCTGGGCTGCGGGCCTTTTCGTCTTCTTCTCCCTCTCCCGAACCAAGCGGGGTGAATACCTCCTGCCGATATTCCCTGCCTTGGCCCTTCTGGTGGGATTCGTGCTCGACAGGGCCTTCCTCAACTGGAGGAAATCCGTATTCTGGAGACGGTGCGTTATGTGGCCGACATACTCACTTTTCGCAATTCTCATCGTCATCGGCCTGGGCCTGCCGATCTACGCGTGGATCAACGCCCCTGATTGGATTCCAGTGCTCATCCCCCTTTCCCTGCTCGCGGTCATGTGCGTCGTCACCTCCGCGGTATTCCTATCCAAAGATCGGGGCTATGCAGCAATCGTCACAGTCGTGCTATTCGCCGCCGGGGTGGTTGCCTACGGCTCCGATGCGGTGGTCGAAAAAGTCAATGACGTGAAATCAGCGCGGTCCTTCTGTCTCAAGATAAAAGATAGGATCCCTCCTGGTGAAAAGCTCAAGATGTTTCGGTTTTATCGCCCGGTTTATGCCTACTACACGCGCAGGTTGGTGGAACATACCAGGGACCCTGCTGCCTTGCAGGAATGGTTCTCCTCCCAGGAACGGGCCTACATTGTCACAAAAGACAATGTATATCTGAAGATCAAAGAGACCTTTCCCCTGCCTATTCACGTCATTCATCGGCAGTTTATCGATCACAGATACGTATTTCTACTCTCCAACCGTCCGGACGACCGCTCGCCAGAACCCGCAGGCCCATAGGAGGCTTTCTGAGAATGGCAATTTCTCTATATTCTTCCCCTGAATAAACAAGTTTTTGCTACCATCTCATCAAGTTGTAGAATTTCCAAGACGTTTTAATATGTGACGAGTCAGTTTTCCGCCAATCCGGCCCAAGCTCTGATAACCTTAGCGATCCGCCGAATGCTTGCCTCCGATATAACGGGATACACACAAATCTCAAGAAGAGAGGTTTCTCTCGTGGCAATTGTAATTTTTGTATCGTCTTGTAATTTCTGGAAAGGCCTAAGCGTCGAACAATCAGACATATCGGTTATTTTTGAATCAATCCCATGCCTTAAAAGATAATGACGCAAATCATCCCTCTTGTCATGTTCTACGGTCAAGGGATAGTAGACATAAATATGATTGCCTTCAGGCGATTGTGGGGCTTTAATACCCGGCACCTCTCCCAATATTTCAGTCAGAAGCTT
Organism: Desulfobacteria bacterium; assembly: GCA_040326175.1. GTDB lineage: Bacteria > Desulfobacterota > Desulfobacteria > Desulfobacterales. The sequence continues at coordinate 2,173 of JBEQLC010000285.1, forward strand.
GGCGTT
>JBEQLC010000286.1:0-2139 GCA_040326175.1 Desulfobacteria bacterium
GCCCTCTTCGTCAAAACGTCTCTTGACCGTTTCTGTGACGTCAAAGTAAGCACCCCAGTAGTCTTCCTTTTTCACCCATGGCCGAACCGCAAAGTTGACGCTGTTGTCTCCGAGCTCTAAGACACCGATTGTGGGTGCGGGATCCTCAAGAAATCGATCGTCTTTGGCGAGAATATCTTCCAGGATCTCTCTGACTTTCTTGAGGTCATCACCGTACCCAACGCCGATCACCATATCCACTCGCCTGGTATCCTTGGCCGAATAATTGGTGATGTTATCTCCCATCATCTTGGCATTGGGAATGATGATTGTTTTGTTGTCCGGGGTTTTGAGTTGGGTGGCGAAAATTTGGATCTCTTCAACAGTGCCCGCAACTCCCGCACCCTCGATGTAGTCACCTGCTTTAAAGGGGCGGAATATAATCATGAGAACACCGGCGGCGAAATTTGCCAGGGAGCCCTGCAAGGCCAAACCAATGGCCAGGCCGGCGGCACCGATGACGGCAATGAATGAGGTGGTTTGAATACCAAGCTGATTGAGAGCCGCTATGATGACAAATGCGAGCAAGGCAATATAGGTCAGATTGCCGACAAAAGAAATAAGAGTCTCATCGACATTGCCTTTTGCCATCATTTTCTTGGTCGCATTCCTCAGCGCTCTTGCAACCCAGCGACCCACAACAAAAATTACTATGGCTGCGATAATCTTGAGTCCATAAAAAGCTGCAAATGCTTGTAAATCGGGGATGATGTTGTTGAAATCCATACGTTCCTCCTTGTCTCTTAATCGATTAACAAGTTAAACTTTGACTAAGAAAATGCATATTAAGCGGATCCTTTGAACTTCTCCATCATTACCGCTTGCATCTTTTGGGTCACCTGCGTTCGATCGTGTCCTTGTTGAAGACGCTGTCCCAACTTCTTCCCGGCTTCAACTGCCGCTTGCATCACTTCTGGTTGTTTGGTCACATCCGGAATGATTTCCTCGGAAATCTTAACGCCTTCACCATGGAGAAAATAGGGGATGCCTACTTTACAGGTCTCACCATAACCACAGGAGAAACAACTGGCGGCACCTTGGCCTGGAACTTTGGCCACCGTTTCAATAAAGTTGTAAAGGAAAAACTTCTCTATCTCATCCGCCGGGCAGTGACCTTCAGTACCCCCTACACCCACTGCAACTCCCAACTTTCCCCAAAGGAGATCACCTTCCTGGTGTCGGAATTGAAACCACCTCTCCAAGAAGGCATGGGTCGTAGCGTTCATCCCGGAGTAGTAATTGGGTGCGCCAATGACGTAACCATCGGCCTCGACGATCTTGTCGCGAATCGGCTCCAGGTCGTCTTCTACCTTGCAGATATTGTCTTTGACGCAGCCGAGACAGGCAATACATCCAGAGATCTGCTGCTTTCGAAGGTGCACGAACTCGTAGTCTACGCCAGTTGCTTCCAGGACAGTATTGACAAGCTTATACACACCAGATTTTTTTTCTTTACGGGGACTTCCGCAGATCCCTAAAACCATCATTTCAAATCCTCCGTTGTTAAAGTTTCACAGAATGCCGATGTGTTTCGAGACTAACTGGGGGGCAACAATTAGAACTATAACCAATCTTCATCGAAATTTGGAGGGTACTTTCGGCAAGTAGTTAACACAAAGCCTTAACCGCACGGCGCAAAGCGCCAAGCGCATAGCGAAAAAAGTCTAATCACATGCTCCTGTGGGAGCGGCTTTTAGCCGCGATCTTGTGGCTTCAACGATTTAAACGACTTTAACGGATTTAACGATTTGACCAACTGACGCCATACGCTCTGCTGTTTGCTAATTAGGACTGATTGGCCTCAAGCAACCATTCGTACAATGATTCCACACACTCTTTGATGTCCTCGAAGCAAAACCGATAGGCTTCCAGGTTACGACCGTACGGATCGCTTATGCCACGCTCACGAGAACCATAGCGGGCGAAATGACGGAGGAGTAAGATTTTTTCGAAGGCTTGGGGATACTCAGTTATCAATTCGTGGCCCTGGTGAGACTCCATGATCAGAACAAGGTCGGCGTTATCGATGAGTTCTGTAGTTATAGGGCGCGCTTTGTGCTCTTCCAGCGAGATGGAGTTCTCTCTTGCCACACGCACGGC